>NZ_RAWN01000145.1:0-25462 GCF_003668895.1 Corallococcus sp. AB045 | reverse complement strand
GGCCAGCACCCCGCCCACCCCGGTGAGGATGCCCGGGGACTCGGTGGGCGCGTCCGGCCGGGCGCGCGGCAACAGCGTCAGCGACGCCGTCATCAACGCACCCAGGAGGTAGAGGTACGGCAGCGCCTGGGACTCGAAGCGCGACAACACCAGCGCGTTCGCGGACGTCTTGAGCTGCGTCACCCCAGCGATGAGCGCGAACTGGAACGCACCCGCCGGCAGGACGCGGCGGTTCCAGGATGAGGTTTCAGGAGGGGCCACGGGCGCGGGAATGCGGACAGGATAACGTGGAGCCCGCTATTCACGAATACCACTCTTCAGGTCCTGGCAGCATCCACCCTCCCGTCGGAGCCGGCCGCCCGCCTGCCTGGCGTCGGGGCCGGACTCCGGACTGGGAGTCCTTGAGGCCCCACGGAAGGACACTCCCGGGAGCCCCACGGAACGCGGGCCGTGTGGCGTACACTCCGGCGCCGTGACGCCCACCCCCGACACCCTGCTCGACGGCACCCACACGGTGCTGACCCCGGAGTACGTGGAGTTCCGCTTCACGCTGGCGGGGGTGTACTCGCGCTTCCTCGCGTGGCTGGTGGACGCGCTCATCGTCGGCTTCGCCACGACGGTGGTGCTGCTGGTGTTCCAGGTGGCCATGGCCGCGTTCCCGGGGTTCGCCAGCGCGCTGGGCATCGTCGTCTACTTCCTGGTGGACTGGGGCTACGGCATCACGCTGGAGACCGCGTGGGCCGGCCAGACGGTGGGCAAGCGCGTGATGTCCCTCCGGGTCATCCAGGAGAGCGGCGTGCGCATCGGCTTCTACCACGCGGCCCTGCGCAACCTGGCGCGCGTGGTGGACCGGCTGCCGCTGCTCTATCTCGTGGGCGGCTCGGTCGCGCTCGTGTCGCGCTCGCACCAGCGGCTGGGGGACCTGCTGGCCGGCACCATCGTCGTGCGCGAGCGGCGCCTCAAGGTGCCCTCCGCCCTGGAGACGCGCGGCGAGGAGGGACTGCTGGCGGATCCGCTGTTCGTCTCGCGCGTGAAGCGGCTGTCCACCGAGGAGCGGGAGCTGGTGCTGTCCGCCGCCTTGCGCCGCGAGGAGCTGCGGCTGGAGGCCCGGCTCACGCTGTTCTCCGCGCTGGGCGCCCGGCTCCAGGACTCGCTCGCCATGGAGAAGCCCGCCCACCTCTCGGACGAGAAGTGGACGCTGCTCGTCGCCGCCGCCCTGCTGCCCGCCCCGGGAGCACGCCCGGGACGTCCCGCGTCCGGACCTAGAAGTACGTCGCCAGGCCCACGGAGCCCGTCAGCGACGTCTGCGTATCCTCGTTGAGCGCGATGTAGAAGTTGTACTGCGCGCGCACGCCCAGGCTCACCGAGTCGCTGAGGAAGAAGTCCACGCCCGCGTTGGGCCCGATGCCCACGAAGTTGCTGACGCTGTCCTTGAAGACGATGAGGTAGCTCACGTCCGTGCCGATGTACGGGCGGATGGCCTCCTCCAGCAGCAGGTAGCGGATGCCCAGCGACGGCGCCAGCCCCACCACGCGCTTCTCCGGCCTGGAGTAGGTGTCCTTGGGGAACATCAGCTTCGACAGCGAGACGACCTCGAAGCCGTTCTCGATGTAGAGGCTGCCCTCCAGGCCGATGAACGGCGTGCCCGCGAGGCCCGCGGTCTCCTTGAAGTCCATGTAGCCCAGCGACAGTCCCAGACTCCGGTTGGAGAACTGCGCGTGAGCAGGAGCCGCGCCCAGCAGGGCAGCGAGCAAGCCGAAAGCACAAAGGTAGGTACGCATGGCGGCGCACTCTACAGCCGCCCTAACCCCTGGAAAACAGCGCTGATTCAGCGGCAGGCCGGCGTTGCCTCACGGGGTGGCGCTCTCCTACACTCGGCCGGCCATGCGTCTTCGCCTCTTCCTCACGCTGACCGCCGCCGCTTCCCTCACCACCACCGCCTGCCTCAGCACGCCGCCCCCCCACGAACGGGCGCTCATCAACAACGAGCTGTGCGCGCAGGAGATGGCCAACGGGGACCTGCAGAAGGCGGAGACCTACTGCAACCTGGGCCTGGAGTTCTCCCCCCAGTACGCGGACCTGTGGGCCAACAAGGGCCTCATCGCCATGTACTCGGGCAACAAGGGCAAGGCGAAGGAGTTCTTCATCAAGGCCCTGCGCTTCAACCAGGAGCACCTGCAGGCCTACCAGAACCTGGGCGTCCTCTACCTGGAGGAAGGCGCCTACGGTAAGGCCCACGACAACTTCAAGCGCGCCCTGCAGGTGAACCCGGACAACCTGGAGTCGCGCTACGACCTGGGCCTCACCTTCATGAAGATGGGCAAGAAGAAGGAGGCCAAGAAGGAGTTCGACACGCTGCTCGCGGTCAACCCCAACGTGGCCAACGCCCACCACAACCTCGGCATCATGGCCTACGAGGACAAGGACCTGGAGTCCGCCTTCGAGCACATCTCCCAGTCCGCCCAGCTCACCCCGGACTCCGCGGAGGTGTGGCACGACCTGGGCACGGTGCTGATGGAGCAGAGCCGCTTCGCGGAGGCCCGCGAGGCCTTCGGCAACTGTGCCCGCCTGGATGAGAAGAACTCCAGCTGCCTCAACAGCCTCGCCGTCGCCCAGCGCAAGGTGGCCCTCACCGACTCCGCCCTCAAGGAGCTGAAGGACACCCAGACGGCGGAGAACAGCGCCCCGGCCATGTACCTGCTCGCGCGCCAGTACCGCGAGAAGGGCCTGCTCACGGAGGAGGAGAACGCCTACCGCAAGTGCGTGAAGCTGGACGCCAAGTTCGCGCCCTGCCACTTCGGCCTCTTCCAGATCTTCAACGAGGCCCACAAGCAGAACCACGCTCAGACGGCGTGCAAGAACTTCATGAAGTTTGGAACCTCCGAGGAATTCCCCACCGAGTACACGACGTGTGAGAGATTCCTGGCCAACGACTCGTTCTAGCCGTCCCTTCGGGTAGCGACACACGCGATGAGCGTCCGTCTGACCGTCACACAGCGCAGCGAGGCCGGAGGCGCCTCGGGCAAAGAGGTCGTCCTCGACGACTCCGTCATCACCCTGGGGCGGGACAAGACCTGCCAGGTGGTGCTCCCGCAGCAGGCGGTGTCGCGCAACCACGCGCGCATCATCCAGGAGGGCACCCTCTACTTCCTGGAGGACCTGGGCAGCGCCTACGGCACGAAGATCAACGGCAAGGCGCTCCCCAAGGGAGAGAAGGAACTGCTGCGCAACGGCGACGTCATCGCCATCGCGCAGTACGACGTCCGCTTCGACAAGGTCGTCGAAATCGCTCCGGACGTCAGCGACAAGACGTCCTTCCTCGCGCGCGGCGCCTTGAAGGACGCGATGCGCGGGCTCGCCGGCGGCGAGGAGCGCTTCCTGCGCTACATGAACGGCCCGCGCGAGGGCCAGCGCATCGAAATCTCCGAGGCCCAGGAGCACGTCTTCGGCCGCGACGAGAAGGAAGCCGACGTCATCCTCAAGGACGACCTCGTCTCCCGAAAGCACGCCAAGGTGCGCCGCGACTGGTCCGGCACGCACGTGGAGGACCTGGGCAGCCGCAACGGCATCAAGGTCAACAAGAAGCGGGTGAACCGCAAGGCGCTCAAGGACGGCGACGAGCTGGAGATTGGCTCCACCCGCTTCGTCTACGTGGACCCCGCCGAGCCCCCCGACGAGCCCGCGGTGAGCCTCTCCTCGGAGAGCTCCGCCGTCGTTCCGGCTCCCTCGCCGCCGCGGCCCGACGGTGGCGAGGAGATGCCCCCGCCGGAGCCGGAGCCGGCGGCCGTGTCCGCGCTGGCGGACAAGAAGAAGCTCGTCCCGCTCATCGTGATGGGCGTGGTGGGGCTGAGCTTCCTGGTTCTGATGATCGCCGTGCTTGCGGGCGCCTGAGCCGCGCCCTTGCGCGCCACGGCGCCGCCCCTTCCCCTCCTCCCCGCGAAAAACGACAAGGGCCCCCGCTCAAAGAAGCGGAGGCCCCGGGTCCCTCACACGCTCCCTCGCCGCTACCGGCCGGAGGAGATGCGCGCCACCGGCTGGATGTTCAGGTCCGGGGACAGCTCCTGGTAGCTGAGGATGGAGAACGAGGGGTTGAACTCGTACTCCAGCAGCTTGCGCACGTAGCGGCGGATGTCCATCGCCGTGAGGATGACGGGGCGCTGGGCGCTGGGCGGCAGGTGGCCACATTCCGAGCGCACCGCGCCGACAATCTCCTGGGCGATCTCCGGCTCCAGCGCCAGGTGCGCGCCCGCGGAGGTGCGCTTGATGGAGCTGCGGATGGCCTCCTCGATGTTCGGGTCGAGCAGGTACACCACCAGCGTGCCGGTGCCGCGCGCGTACTTGTGGGAGATGTAGCGGCGCAGCGAGGCGCGGACATGCTCGGTGAGCATGACGTTGTCCGCCTCCACCTGGCCGTACTCGGACAGGGCCTGGAGGATGCCGCGCAGGTCGCGGATGGAGAGCTCCTCCTCCACCAGGCGCCCGAGGATGTCCGTCAGCTTCAGCACGTTGACGATCTTCGGGACCACTTCCTTGACGATGGCCGGGAACGCCTTCTCCAGCTGCTCCAGCATCGTCTGCGTCTCCTGCACGCCCACGAACTCGCGCGCGTTCTTCCGGAGCACGGCGGCGGTGTGCAGGATGATGTAGCCGGGCACGTCCCAGGTGGTGAGGCCCGCGGACTCGAGCATCTCCCGGAACTGCTCGGGCACCCACGCGGCCGGCTGGCGCGTCGCGGGGTTGATGGCCTCGAAGCCGGGGATGTTCATCAGCTTGAGGCGCTCCACCGTGTCGTTCACCAGGATGTGGCCCAGGGTGGCCTGGCCGGTGACGACGGGCACTTCGTTGATTTGAATCTGGTAGGCCCCGGGAGGCAGGCCGCCGTTGCCGCGCGCGCGCACGCCGGGGAAGCGCACGCCCAGCTCCACGAAGAGGCCGTCGCGCATGAACGGGATGAGCTCGAAGAGGAACTTGCCGCCGTCCTGCCGCGAGTCCACGAAGGGCACCAGCGCGTCGGACACCTCCAGCACGATGGGCGTGACGACGGGGATGAACAGCTCCGAGTCCGGGTTGAGCTGCTCCTTGGGCGGAGGCTCGGCGGACACGGGCGTGCCGAAGCTGGACTCCATCGCGGGGCCGGCTTCCTCGGCGGCCAGCGCCTCGTCGCGCTTGCGCATCATCGACCAGGCGCCGAAGCCCGCGCCCGCGCCCAGCAGGAAGAAGGGAATCTTGGGGAGGCCGGGGATGAGGCCCAGGCCCACGAGCATGGCCGCCGCGATGGCGATGGCCTTCGGGAAGGCGGTGAGCTGCGTGCCCACGTCCTTGCCCAGGTGCGCGCCCTCCTCCTCGCCGCCCACGCGTGTCACCAGGATACCGGCGCAGGTGGAGATGAGGATGGCGGGGATCATGCCGACCAGACCGTCACCGATGGTGAGCAGCGTGTACTTCTGCGCGGCGTCACCGGCGGCCATGCCCTTCTGCGTGACACCGATGATGAGGCCACCCACGATGTTGATGACCGTGATGATGATGGACGCGATGGCGTCGCCCTTCACGAACTTCATCGCGCCGTCCATGGCGCCGAAGAGCTGGCTCTCACGCTCCAGGTCGCGGCGCTTCTTCTTCATCTGATCCTGATCAATCACGCCCGCGCGCAGGTCCGCGTCGATGGACATCTGCTTGCCGGGCATGGCGTCCAGGGTGAAGCGCGCGGCCACTTCCGCGACGCGCTCCGAGCCCTTGGAGATGACGATGAAGTTCACCACCACCAGGATGAGGAAGAGGATGGCGCCGACGACGAAGTTGCCCTGCACCACGAAGTTACCGAACGCCACCACCACTTCACCCGGGTCTCCGGTGAGCAGGATGAGTCGCGTGGTGGAGATGGTCAGCGACAGGCGGAACATCGTCGTGATCAGCAGGATCGTCGGGAACGACGACAGGTACAGCGCGCTGGGCACGTAGAGGGAGATGAGGAGCAGTACCACCGAGATGCTGATGTTCAGCGTCAGCAACACGTCCAGGATGATCGTCGGCAGCGGGACGATCATCATCGCGACGATGGCCACGACGACCACCGCCAGGACGATGTCGGAGTACTTGTTCAGGAAGCTGTTCGGATCGGCGTTGGCCATCGGCGGGGCCATCCTAATCCGTGCGCGCCCCCGAGCCCAAGGGGGGGCCTTCCCTCACCTGTCCGGCGAGGGAGCCTGCAGACAGCCTACGAGCGGTCCTCGGGGGCTTCGGATTCCGAAGCCTCGTCCGAGCTCTCCAGGGCCGCGGCGGCCAACATGCGCGCACGACGGCTCAAGGGGTCCTTGTCCTCGGGATCCAGCGACACGGCATGCTGGAAGTCGCGGGCCGCTTCCGTCGTCCGGCCCTGGCGCAGGAACGCCTCGCCCCGGTTGACGAAGGGGGTGATGTCCGTGGGGTCCAGCTCGATGGCGCGGTTGAAGCACGCCACGGCGGTGTCCAGGTCCTCCAGCGCCAGATGGCAGGCGCCCAGCGCGGTCTGGAAGTAGGCCTCACTCGAGTCCATGGCCGAGAGCTTCTCGAAGATGGCCAGCGACTCGTTGAAGTTCCCGTCCTGGAAGAGGTTGAAACCCTCCGTGGCCCGCTCGAGCATCTCCGGTCCGGACAGGGGCTTCGCGTTGTCGGTCGACACGGAGGCCTTGGAATCAGTCGTCATCTGCGCAGCACCCTTACAGAAGGCAGGAGGACAGGCGCGAGGACCCGCCTCGTGAGGCTCGGGCGGGCTCCGGGCGCCGGCAGTTTAGACTGTTATCGGCACAACCACCAAAGAGGGTGCGCGCTCCGGAGCCTCCCCGTAAAAAATAAACGGAGGAAAATGGGAGCAGGAAACTCCTGGGCCCTACCCCGGATAATCCTTTTGTAAGCCGCACCGCAGCCCAACCACTGCAGACTTTCTGGAGGATATCGCCATGACGATTACCGCCGCCGCCAACAACTCCCTGAACAGCGCCCTGAGCACCTCGGGTGGCCTGAGCGCCCTCGAGCAGCAGTCGCTGTCCGGCCTGGACAAGGGCAGCCCCGAGTACAAGCGCGCCGAGGCGCAGCTGCTCCTCCAGAAGCTCCAGGAGACGGTCTCCTTCATCTCCAACATGATGAAGAAGAAGAACGAAATCGCGATGGCCACCATCGGCAACCTGCGCTAGTCGCTGGTTGACGCACCTGGCTGTACCTTCCGGCTTCGCTCCGGCCCTCTGGGCCTGGTGCGGAGCCGGTTGCTTTTGCGGGCTGCGAGCTCCCGCCCTGCCTGGAGCGACTCCGGCTGGCCGCCATTCCTGATCCTGGCCCCCTCTGGATCACCGGGGAAAAATCAGGAGAAAATAGGGAGGAGGAAACTCCCTGGCCCCGCCCCGGATAATCCTTTTGTAAGCCGCACCGCAGCCCAACCACTGCAGACTTTCTGGAGGATATCGCCATGACGATCACCGCCGCCGCCAACAACTCCCTGAACAGCGCCCTGAGCACCTCGGGCGGCCTGAGCGCCCTCGAGCAGCAGTCGCTGTCCGGCCTGGACAAGGGCAGCCCCGAGTACAAGCGCGCCGAGGCGCAGCTGCTCCTCCAGAAGCTCCAGGAGACGGTCTCCTTCATCTCCAACATGATGAAGAAGAAGAACGAAATCGCGATGGCCACCATCGGCAACCTGCGCTAGTCGCTGGTTGACGCACCTGGCTGTACCCTCCGGCTTCGCTCCGGCCCTCTGGGCCTGGTGCGGAGCCGGTTGCTTTTGCGGGCTGCGAGCTCCCACTGGAGGCCGCTGGGAAGGCCGCTGGGAAGCCCCCGGGGCTGTCCCCAGGACGCGTGGCGGCGGGCGCATGGCGTGCCCCGCAAAGACTTCGGCCGCCCGAGTCTTCCGCTTGCGCGGGCTCGGACGGCCGGGGTCATGACACCTTCGACAGCGGGGGAAGGACTACTCCCAGAGGTCCGACATCAGCTCCTTGCGGCGGTTCGTCAGACGCCGGAGGAAGTTGTCGGTGCTGATCTTGTCGGAGATCTGCGTGCCGAGCTCCTTGTTCCAGGTCTTCTTGAACTCCGCCTCGGTCTCCGCGGGGGAGTGGTTCTTCGCGAACTCCTCCATGTGGGACGAGACCTTCTTCTGCAGGGCCTCGTTGCGGGACTTGTCCAGGCCGGTGCCCTTCATCTTCTCGTTCATCTGGCCCTGCCAGGCCGTGTTCGAGGAGTTGGACTGGCTGGTACGCGAAGCGGAGCTGGGAGCGCTGCCGTTGATCTTGGTCATGGGGAGGTCCTCCGAGATTTGGAAACCCGCGAAAACTGCCTCTGAAACCATTATCGCGGGTGGAGCCGCAAGGTTGCGTCTCCCCGCGATCCTCCGTGCGCGCCCCCGGGGCCGGGAGCGCGCGGGGCAGGATCAGCCCTTGAGCTTGCCCAGGCTGGGGTTCTTCATCCAGGCCTTGAAGGAATCCAGCTGCTGCTGCTCGCCCTTCACGTCCGGAGTGACCGCGCCCGGGGGCGGGGGCACGTCGCCCAGGGCCGCGGCCCGGTTGGAGTTGCCGGACTCGAAGCCGTCCTTGGCGCCCGTGGAGGGACGCGCACCCGCCTGCGCCGCCGGCTTGCCCGCCGTAGCCGGGGCCGCCGACTCCGTGCCACCAAAGCCACGCGCGTTCAGGTAGGCCGACAGCCACTCCAGGGCGCCCTCGAGGCAGTCCGGCGGCTTGCCCGTGGTGGTGTCCTTGCTGTAGCGCGTGAAGGAGTCCTTCACGTCCTGGAAGGTCTGCCAGTCGATGGCCGCACCCGACTTGGTGTTGGTCATCAGCTTGATAAGGTTGCGCAGCACCTGCTGCTCGGTGCCCTTCGTATCCTTGGCGGCCTTCTCCAGTTCGGGCAGCAGGCTGTCGCGCTTCGCGTGGAGTTCGGCGGGAGCCTCAGGCGGCATCTCAGCGGGAGCCGTCGACTTCTTGTTCGACATGGAATGATCCTCCGGATGTGGAAGGCAGGGGTCGGGGACTAGCCTAGCAGATAGCCCGTCCCCTCCCGAAAGTCCTAATGAACCACGGAAATCATGTGAAACCCAGCTGGTGACCGGGGCGGGCCGTGGATCAGCGACGGGTGAGGGCGCTGAGCATCGCGGCGGCCTTGCGCACCACCGGGTCCTCGGCGGGGGGCATCGCCGCGGCGCGGCGCAGATCCTCCAACGCCTGGGGCTTCTGGCCCAGGGCCAGCTTCACCTCCGCGCGGCCCACGTAGACGGAAGGGTCCTGGGGGGCCAGCTTGGCGGCCACGTCGAAGGCGGCCAGCGCGCCCTGCCCGTTGCCCGCGGCCATCTCCACCACCCCGAGCGCCTTGGCGAAGTACACGTCCGTGGGGTTGATGGCGTAGAGGCCCTGGAAGAGCGTGCGCGCCTCCGCCAGCCGGCCCTGGTAGAAGAAGAAGTAGGCCGTCTTGGCGATGGCGTACAGCTCGTCGTTGGAATAGCCGCGCACCTCGCGGAGCGTGGCCTTGCCCTCCGCCCAACGCTGCAGGAGCGCGGTGAGCTTCGCCTCGTCCTGCGGATCTTCCGGGTCCAGCGCCGCCATGGGTCAGTAGCCCTCGTCCTTCTGCTCTTCCCACATGCGGCGGATGATCTCCTGCGACTCCGCGCTCACCTGATCCACCAGCCCCAGCATCGCGGACTCGCGCTGCAACAGGGCCTTGAGGCGCTCCAGGCGCTCCGGCGGCGCGTTCACCTTGGACAGGCCACGCTCCAGCATGCGGCGCTGCCCGTCATCCCCCCGGCCGGCGACGCTGGCCAGGTGCGGCCGGTCACTGAAGCCCTCCAGGTCCGCGTCGTGACCGCCCGGGTGGGGCGGCAGGGGCAGCCGGAGCTCTTCCGACGAGTGCGCCGGACCGATGAAGTCCAGGAGCGCCGCGGAGGGCAGCGACGGGTTCTTGATGTTGCCCGCTTTGCGCAGCTTCTTCGCCCGGTCCAGCTGGGACGGGTCCACCAGCCGCTCGCGGACGCTACGGGGACCTCCCCAGGGCCAAAGCGCGGTGCTGGGGGGCTGATTGTTGATTCTGGCCATGGTGGCCCGACTTCAATACAGGTGGGGGCCCCGCGTCCAGCCCCCTTCAGCGCCCGCCCGTCTGCTCCCGCTGCAGCGCGTAGACGAAGTTCAGAACCTCGGCGACCGCGTCGTAGAGCTCCTCCGGGACCTCCTGCCCCACGTCCACCCGGTACAGGGCGTGGGCCAGGGACACGTTGCGCATCACCGGGATGCCGTACTGCTTGGCGATCTCCCGGATCTTCTCCGCCTTGAGGCGCATCCCCTTCGCCACCACGCGAGGCGCGCCGTCCGCCTTGGTGTCGTACTTGATGGCGATGGCGATGTCCGCCTCTTCGTCGCTGGCCATGGCCTCCTCCTCAGGCGCGCGCTGACGGCGCCGCGTTCTGCTGTTGCTTGAGCCCGTAGACGAAGTTCAGCACCTCGGCGACCGCGTCGTAGAGCTCCTCCGGGACTTCCTCGCCCACCTCCACGCGCAGGAGCGCGTGCGCCAGCGGGACGTTGCGCAACAGGGGGATATCCGCCTCGCGAGCCAGCGCCTTGATGCGCTCCGCCTTGGCGTCCATGCCCTTCACCAGCACCCGTGGCGCCCCGTCCTTGTTCTGGTCGTACTGCAGCGCCACCGCGACGTGATCCGGGTTGGTGACGATGACGCTCGCGTCCTTCACCGCCTCCATCTGGGCTCCCTCCATGATCTCGTGGTGGAGCTCCTTGCGCTTGGCCTTGTGGTGCGGGTCGCCTTCGCTCTGCTTGTACTCCTTCTTCACCTCCTCCTTCGTCATCATCATGTCCTTCATGTACGACTTGCGCTGCCACCACACGTCGAACACGCCGAAGACGACGAAGAGCATCACGATGCGCACGGCCACCCGGGAGATGATCTCTCCCAGGATGGCCATGATGCCGTGCGTGTCCTGCCGCACCGTTTCGATGACCAGGGGCATGGAGTCGCGCACCACGCCGTAGACGACGAAGGCGGCGACGGTGATCTTGATGAGGTTCTTCAAGAGCTCCACGAAGGCCTTCTTCGTGAACATGTTCTTCAACCCCGCGATGGGGTTGAGCTTGTCGAACTTCGGGATGAGCGGGTCGATGGTGAAGAGCGACCCCACCTGGAGGAAGTCCATCAGCCCGCCCAGCACCGCCGCGCCGGCCACCACCGGCACCGTCAGGAGCAGCATCGTGCGCAGGCCCATCATCAGCAGCTGCGTCGTCGCCAGGGCCAGGTCATCCGAGTGGGCGATGGCGTCGAAGCTGAAGCGGAACAGCGTGGCGATCTCCCGCTCCACGGTGTCCCAGGTGCCCTTGACGATGCCCAGGCCGGCGATGAGCACGGCCACGCCCGTCAGGTCCTTGCTCTTCCAGGTCTGACCCTTCTTGCGCGAGTCGTCGAGCTTCTTCTGCGACGGTTCTTCTGTTTTGTCGCCACTCTCGTCCGACATGGAGGAATCCCGGGGGGCGCAGGCCGCTCAGGCCAGCAGCTGGATGGCGTGCTGGACCATGCGGAGCATGTTGGCCAGCTCCTGCTGCATGCGGCCAATCACGACATGGATGGCGATGAACATGATCAACACGCCCACCAGCGGCTTGAGCGACATGGAGATGAAGAACACCTGGATCTGCGGCGCCACACGGTTGATGGAGCCCAGGGCCAGGTCGGTGACGAAGGCGGCCACCATGCCGGGACCGGCCAGCGCCAGGCTGATCTTCAAGAGGTCCGCGAAGGAGCGGATCATCAGGTCGAAGAAGGGCCACACGCCGCGGCTGAAGCGCGGGAAGCCCTCCAGCGGCACGATGGCGAGGCTGTCCGCGAGCGCCTTGATGATGATGTGGTGCCCGTCCAGCGACAGGAACAGCACCACGCACAGCTGCACCTTGAGGCTGGAGAAGAGCGACACCTGCGTGCCCAGCTGCGGCACGTAGAGCTGGGCGTTGTTGCTGCCCGACATGGTGTCCATCAGCGTGCCGGCCACGCGGGCCGCGTCGAACACCATGTTGACGATGTACGACAGCGCCATGCCAATGAAGATCTCCTTGAGCAGGAGCCCGATGTACGGGAGCGCGCTCAGGGGAATCCTGTCCATCCGGTCCGCGACGGACGGGAAGATCACCAGGGACACCAGCAGGCCCAGTCCCAGCTTCATCTCCGAGGGAACGACCTCGCCGCCCAGGAACGGGCTGAAGATGAGGATGGGCATCACGCGGCACATGATGAGTGCCATCGTGAAGATGGTGACCGACAGGTTGACCCGAGCACCCAGCTCGGCCATGACTTCGCCGATGTTCATCTGCCGATGAGCGCCGGAAACCGGTCGAAGACGTGGAAGGTGAAGCGCAGCAGCTGACCGCCAATCCACGGGCCCGTCATGGCCAGCACGCCGAAGACGAGGACGACCTTGGGCGCGAACGTGAGCGTCTGCTCTTGAATCTGCGTGGTGGCCTGGAACAGCGAGATGAGGAAGCCCACCAGGAGGCTCATGAGCACCGGCGGCGCGGAGACCACGAGCACCAGGAACAGCGCCTCCTGGGTGATGAACGTGAGCTGATTCATGGAAGTACGGGGCTCCTTACAGGTAGCCGATGACCAGGCCCTTGGCGATGAGGTACCAGCCGTCCACGAGCACGAACAACAAGAGCTTGAAGGGCATGGAGATGGTCGTGGGCGACAGCATGTGCATGCCCAGCGCCAGGAGGATGTTGGCCACCACCATGTCGATGACGATGAAGGGCACGAACAGCAGGAAGCCAATCTGGAAGGCCTCCTTCAATTCGGACACGACGAAGGCCGGAACGATGACCATGAAGTCGTTCGGGCCAATGTCCTTGCGGTCCTCCTCCTTCCGCATCTTCTTCGCCAGGCTGTAGAAGAGCGTGCGGTCCTTGTTGGTGACCTTCTTCATCAGGAACTCGCGCAGGGGTTCCTTGGACTTGTCCGCGGCCCCCAGCATCGTGCCCACCGTTTCAGAGGAGAAGACGGACGTTCCCCGGGACCAGATGTCGATGCCGCCCGCCCGGTACATCTCCTGGCCCACGGGGGCCATGATGTAGACGGTGAGGATGATGGCCAGGCCGGTGATGACCTGGGTGGGGGGAATCTGCTGGGTGCCCAGCGCCGAGCGGACGATGGAGAGCACCACCGAAATCTTCACGAAGCTGGTCACCATCATCAGCGCGAACGGGACCAGGGACATGGCCGCGAGCGCGAGGATGAGGATCAGCGGACGGGAGGTGAAGGTTTCGGAGCTCACCGCCTCCTTGACCATTGCATCCGGCACCGAGTCGCCGCCCTTCTTCGCTGCGGACGCGACGAAGGGGTGCAGCGACACGAGGGCCGCGAAGAGCCAGGGCGGAGCGCGGAACAGCAGCGGGCGAGCGGGAGACGAACGGTTCACGTGACGGCCTTCAGACGCCCGGCGGCGGCGTGGTGCCACCGGTCCGGCGGGAGAGGAGCTTCTGGAGGAAAGGACTCAGGGACACCGGCGACGACGGCGGACGCGCGGCGCGGATGCGCTCCACGGCGTCGCGGTCCAGCTTCGAAACCAGTTGCACGCCACCCTCGCCGCCACCCACCAGCAGGTACTCGTCCGCGGCCTTCAGGACGAAGAGCGTGCGCCGTTGATCCAACGGGATGCGCTCCATCACCGACACGACCGACGCCTTGCCCACGGGCACGCCCTGCAGGCCCATCAGCCGGCGCAGGCCCACGTTGAGCGTGAGGTAGATGGCCGCGAGCACCGCGCCCAGGAGCGCCACCGTGCGCACCACCACCCAGCCCAGGCTCTCCTGCTCTTCTCCGCCTTCGGACTCGGGGACGCCCAGCTCGCGGTCCAGTTCGTCCGCGTGGCGCTTCGCGCGGTCCGCGCTGTCATCCGCGACGGCCGGGGACGTTGCCGGAGCCTGTGCTGGAGCCTGTACGGCGGCCGCGTCCTTCGCGGTCGCCGAGGCCTCGGGGGCCGGTGCGGCCACGGAGGCATCAGGAGTGGAGGCCGCGGGCGCCTGCGCCAGGACGGCGGGCGACGCGAAGAGCAGCGCGGCGCCGAGCAACAGGCGCGAGGAGGAGAGACCGAGGACCGCCATGGATGGGCGCGAGCCTAGTGCACCCGAGTCAGGACCGCCACGGGCCCGGGCACGAGCACGCCCCCCTGCCCGCCTGCCTTGTGACGCACGGGCGCAAACGCTTCAGCTCAGGTGGATGATGCGCACCCCGAGCTGACCCTCCAGCTCCACGAGCTCGCCCCGGGCCACCACCTTGCCGTTCACCGACAGGTCCACGGGCTCACCCGCCCCACGGCGCAGGTCGATGACCTGGCCTGTGCGCAGGCCCACCACCTGTTCGGCCGTGATGGGCACACGCGCCAGCTCCACTGCCACCTGCAGGGGCAGGTCGCTGAGCAGATCGCTTCCGTCCTTGTCGTCCAATGCCGCCCCTTCGAGTTCCGGAGGAACGCCCAGCTCCGGGTTGGTGAAGTCCTCGTTCTCTTCCGACCCGCCCCCGGACTCCCCACCCTGCGGGTTGCCCGGCTCACCGGGGATGATGTCCGTGATGCGCGCCCGGTAGCGGCCGTGCTCCACGGACACGTCCGCCAGGAAGTGGCCGGTGCGCCCCAGGCCCAGCCGCAGCTGCGCCGTGCCGGGCTCGCCCCTGTCCGGCCGCGCCGACAGCATGTCCAGGAGCAGCACGTCCTTGACGCGCAGCGACGCCAGGTCCTGGGCGGACAGCTCCGCCACGCCAATCTCCGCGCGCAGCCAGTCGCGCAGCGCGGACAGGCGCCGGCCGTTCGCCTTCATGTCCTGACGGCGGTGCTCGCGCCGCTGGGCGCTCTCCACCGCGGGTTCGGCCGCCTCCAGCACCGCCGACGGCACCACCAGGCGCACGATGCCGCGGTGCGAGCCCAGCACCGCGTTCAGGTGCACCGCCAGCATCGGGCCGTCCTCGCCCAGGCGGGCGGAGACCTCATCCACGCCGCGAGCCACGCCGTCCAGCCGGGGCCGGGGAACACCCGGCTGCAGTCCGGGAACCAGCTCCTTCAGGGCCTCCAGGACGACGTAGCCCATCACGCCCTCCTCGATGTCCGTCAGGGGGCGCAGGCCCACCGTCTCACCGGCGCCGCCCAGAAGCAGGTCCACCGCCGAGTGCGCCAGCGACAGCTCGATTTCGAGGATGGCCCGGCCCTTGAGCGCGCCGGGGGCCAGCACCGCAAGGAAGGACGGGTCGCCCAGGAAGCGGCGCAGCTCCGTCATGGGGCGCGCCTGGGCGGACTCCACCGACAGGCGCACGTCCACGTCGAAGAGGGCCTTGAGGCGCGCGCAGACCGTCTCCAGCGTGCCCGCGTTGGGCGTCAGCCAGCGCAGCCGCTCCGCCAGCTGGCCCTGCGTGCGCGACACCTTCTCCAGGTTCGTGAACGCGAACGGCCGCCACGGCGACACCGCCGGCGCGGGAGCCGGGGCCGGCGCTTGCGCGGGCTTCGAGGGAGGTCCCAGCTTCCGGGTGTCGACCAACATGGTGCGCTCGAAGACTCCGGGCTCGTCGTCCGGCTCCAGGCTCATGTCTTCGCCTCGAACCTCAGATTTTCAAGCGCCAGTCCCCGGCCACCCAGGGCGCTGCGCAGGCCGTCGCTCTGCTCTTCCAGCATCTTCAAGGTGCCGCGGTCGTTGCCACTGAAGACGGCCGAAATCTTCCCGTTCTTCGCGCTGACCTTGATGGACAGGCCGTTGAGCACGTCGCCGCGCAGTTCGATCTGGAACTCCGCGTTGCCCGCGGCGTTGGTGCCCACGCGCACGCGCTCGACGATCTTCTGGGCGATCTCGTTCGCCATGGCGCGCAGCCGCTCGGAGCCCGCGGTGTCCTTGGGCTTGGCCACCGGAACCGGCGCCATCAGCGCGGGGTTGAAGCGGAAGCCCGGGCCGGCCATCTGCGCGCCCTTGTCGTCCTTCTCCTTGCTGCCTCCACCGCCCGCGCCCTTGCCGCCGCCAGCGTTGACGTCGATCTTCAGCTCGCCCTTCTCCTGGCTCAGCCGGCTGGCCTGACCTTCGGCCTTGTTCATGTCGCCTTCGCGGACGTCCGTGGAGCGCTTCTCCTCCACGACCTCCGACTTGCGGGCCTCTCCTCCCTTGGACAGACTCTGCGACTCGGCGTTGCGCTGGGACTGCTGGGCGCCCTGGGTGGACTCGCCGGGCTTCGCGAAGGCGGTCTCCTTCTGGGCCAGCTTCTCGTCGAAGGTCTTGCCCTGCCCCTGCGCGAGCCGCGCCAGCACCTGCTTGCCCAGGGGCTGCTTCAGCTCCTGCGCCTGCTTGGGCTGGGCCTGTTCGGCCTGTCCCTGCTGGACCAGCTTGGAGAAGACGGACTCGCCCTGCAGGCGCTTCTGGGTCTTCGCCTCCGCGAGCTTGCGCTCCTGGATCATCCGCTCCGCCAAGCGCGCGGCATCGCGATCATCATCAACTCGGCTCATGGCGTCTCTCCAGACTCAGCGGAAGGCGGCGGGAGGTTACTTGCGCTGGCGGGCCAGGAACAAGGCGCTGCCGATCTCCTCCTGGCCCAACTCCTCCCGATCCTCGCGTTCCTTTTTCACCTGCTTGACGAACTTCTCCTTGTTCTTCTCGATGGCCTTGAGCTCCTTGGCGGCCTCGGCCATCAGCATGCGGCGCTGCTCCACCAAGCGGGCGGCCGTCCTGACGACCTCCTTCTGGTGCTCGATCTGGAGGGCGACCTGGGCTTCGTCGTCCTTCAGACGCTCCTCGAAGCGGCCCATCATGTTCATGCCGTTGATGCCGGCGCCCTTGGCCATGATCTGCTGGAAGTACTCCTGGACCTTGGCCTTGCGCTCCTTGCGGCGGCGCTCGAGTTCCGCCTCCAGGCGCTTCTGCTCCTGCTCTTCCTTCGCCAGCGCCTTGACGGCGTCCGAGAAGGCCTGTTCGGCCTCCTCCTTCGCCTTCTCACGCATGTCCAGCAACACCTGCAACCGGTACGGGGGCATGGTCGGGCCATCCTACCCGGAAACGGACCGTCCACGCGCCTCCCCCGGAGGCATCAGTCCTCGAAGAGGGCGATGAGCTGCTCCACGGTCTCCTCGTACGGAGAGTTGGAGTGGGTGTCCTGCTTGAGGAAGTCGATGATGGAGTCGTACTTCTCGATGGCGTAGTCCGTCCTGGGGTCCGCGCCAGCCTGGTAGGCGCCCAGCAGGATGAGGTCGCGCTGCTTCTCGTAGGTGGAGAGCGTCTCGCGCAGCTTGCCGGCGGCCTTCTTGTGCTCCTTGCTGACGATGCCGCTCATCACACGGCTGAGGCTCTGGAGCACGTCCATGGCCGGCCACTGGTTTCGCGCGCCCAGTTCACGGTTGAGGATGAAGTGGCCGTCGAGAATACCGCGGACCTCGTCGGCGATGGGATCTTCCATGTCACCGCCGGCCACGAGGCAGGTGTAGATGGCGGTGCACTTGCCCTTCGCCGAGTTGCCCGTGCGCTCGAGGATGCGCGGCAGCATGGAGAAGACGCTGGGCGGGTAGCCCTGACGCGCCGGGGGCTCGCCGATGGCGAGGCCGATGTCGCGCTGGGAGCGCGCCAGACGCGTCACCGTGTCGAGCATGAACAGCACATTGCCGCCGCGCTCACGGAAATACTCCGCGACGGCCGTGGCGACGTAGGCGGCGCGCAGACGCACGAGGGCGGGCTGGTCGGACGTGGCGCACACCAGCACGGCGCGCTTCATGCCCTCCTCGCCCATGGCGTCCTCGATGAACTCGCGAACCTCGCGACCACGCTCGCCGATGAGCGCCACGACGCTGAGGTCTGCTTGCGTGTTGCGGGCAATCTGACCCATCAGCGTGGACTTGCCGACGCCGGAGCCGGCGAAGAGGCCCACGCGCTGGCCCTCGCCCACGGTGAGAAGCCCGTCGATGCAGCGCACGCCCAGGGGCAGCGGCCGCTCGATGCGCTGGCGGGTGAAGGGGTCCGGGCAGTCGCGGTCCACGGGCCAGTCGATCAGGTTCTCCCCATCCAGGGGCCTGCCGTCCATGGGCTCGCCGATGCCGTTGAGCACGCGGCCCAGGAGCCCGTCGCCACACTTGATGGTGAGCGGACGGCCGGTGGGGATGCACTCGCTGTCCGGACCGATGCCGTACAGCTCGCCCAGGGGCATGAGCATCACCTCGTCGCCCACGAAGCCCACGACCTCCGACTTCATCAGGCCGCGCTGGCGGTTCTTGACGAGCACCAGCTCGCCGATGCGCACGTTGGGCACGCTCGCCTTGATGACGAGCCCCGTCAGCTCCGTGACGCGGCCGCGCACCCGGACGAGGGACGCTTCCTTGATGAGGTCGTAGTAGCGCGAAAGGTCGATGGCCATGACGGATTCCTGGAGGCTCTAGGGCGCGGCGGGGGCCAGCAGGCTCAGGGAGGGCCGCTCTTGCGCGCGGTGTCCGGCTGCAGGAGGTTCTGGAGCATCTCCAGCTGCGTGGGCAGCTGCGCGTCCACGGTGCCGAACTCCGTCTGGACGATGCAGCCCACGGGAGCGACCTCCGGGTCCTCCTTGATGGCCAGGTCCACCGTGCGGCCGATGAGCTCCATCAGCGCCGGGCGCTTGGCGCGCAGCACCGTGGCCGTCTTCGGGTGCACGCGCAGCACCATGGCGCGCGCGTTGCGCAGGTTGTCGATGGCCGCGGCGCACATGTCCACCAGCAGCTCAGGCTCGCGCTCCAGGTCGCGGCCGAGGATCTTCTCCGCCATCTTCAGCGCCAGCGCGATGATGTCCTGCTCCTGGGAGTTGAGCATCTCCCCGGCCTGTATCTTCGCGCGCAGGAGCAGCTCCGTCGCCTGGGCGATGCCCTCCTGACGGCCCAGGTCCTTCGCCTTGGCGAAGAGCTCCTCCTTCTCGCGCTGGGCCTCGGCGAGGATGCGCTCACGCTCGCGCTGGGCCTCCTCGATGATGCCCTGGGCGCCCTGGCGCGCCTCGAAGACCTCGGCGTTCATCACGCCCGCGCGCGGCGGACGCAGCGCCGGCCGCTCGGAGGTGGCGACGACCACCGACTCCGCCAACCCGTCCCCCTTGATTACCTTGCCGATCGCCATGGGCCGCTCCTTGGAGACCGGATGCTAGCGCGTTCCGCCGCGCGGTCCACGCCCTCCCGGGCCGCCCGCGTCATCCGGGCCCGGCCGGTCGGTGGGAGGGGGGCGCCGGCGGCCCACCTGCGTTCCCTCCGAGGACCGGGGCGCGGAGGCCTGGCTGGAGAGCACGCGCGGGGGACGCTCCGGCTCGCCCCCCGGTTCGGGACGCACCGCGGGACGGCTGCCCGTGCGCGAGCGCAGCACGCGGGCCCCGTCAGCGGCTTCCCTCGAGGGTTCCGGGCGACGGGGAGCGCGCTCCTCCGCGTCTGCGGGAGGCCGCGCGGGGCGCTCGGCCCGGACGGAGCGGCCTTCCGGCGCATCCGGTTCCGGCGGGCGTGACGCACCGCGTGCACCCAGCCGCGAGGGCGGCGGGCCAATGCGGGCGCCGTCTGGATCCGGCCGGCCGGGACGCGCGGGCCGGGGTCCCTCCGGATCACGGCGGCTGGGAACGGCCCCGGTGGACGCGCGGGGCGCGGGCCCCACCGACGAGCCCCGGTCCACCGGCATCCGGCGCATCTGGGAGCCGTTCGCATCGCCTTCCGGGGCCACCATGGACGCGCGGGGCGCGGGCGCACGCTCGCGCTCCACCGGCATCCGGCGGATCTGCGAACCGCCCGCCTCACCTTCCGGCGGCGCCCCCATGGAGGCACGGGGCGCGGGCCCACGCTCGCGCTCCACTGGCATGCGGCGCATCTGGGAGCCGTTCGCGTCCCCCTCCCGCGAGGCCATGGAAGCGCGGGGCGCGGGCCCCACCGACGAGCCCCGCTCCTCTCCTGGAGCCGGACGCGGACGTCCGGCGGGGGCCGCTCCCGGGCCCGCGTCACGGCTGGACGCCGCACCCGCGCGACGGGCCGCGCGCTCGGCCATGAAGTCGCGCTTGGCACCCGCATCCGCGGACTCTGCGTCGGGGGGACCTCCCCGCAGGGCCTTGGGAGCCCGGAGCGCGGGTGGACGCGACGGATCCGGCGCGGTGGTGCGCAGGCCCTCGCGCGGCGCGGGCGCCCCCGGACGGGCTCCCGGAGCCGCGGGGCGCGCTCCCGGGGCTTCGGGACGGGCTCCCGGGGCCGCCGGCGCGGGCTTCCGGGCCCCCGGCGGTGGAGGCAGCACGGCGGAGGGGCGCGGCGGCGGCGCGGTCAGCCGCACGGGGCGCTCGATGAGGCCGCGCACGGCCAGCCGCTCCAGGTCCATGACGATGTCGGTGCGTCCGCCATCGCCACGAGCCGTCGGCCGCGAGCGCTCTTCGCGCACCCACTTCGCCACCAGGTGGCCGAACTCACCGCGGTGCTTCTCCAGCATGCGCGCGGCGAACTCCGGGGACTGCGCCACGCACGCGCGCGCCAGCCGCTGCACGCCCGCGCTGCGGATGGCGCCCGCCAACCGGGTGAAGCCATCGTGCAGGTTGATCTGCGCGCGCGCGTCCTCTTCCGGGAGCTTGCGCGGCGCATTGGCCGCCACGGACTTGCTCGCGAGTTGGAGCAGGTCCGGAGGCAACGACTCCAGGAGGCCGTTCAGCTCTTCCTCGGGCAGGCCCGCCAGTGCCGGGCCCAACACGCGCGCGCCCAGGCGGTCACTCACCGTGAGCAGCTCACGCGTCTGGAGGTTGAGCACGTCCGCGAACTTGAAGCCCGCGGACTGTCCCGCGACCTCGCGCGACAGCGCCTCCTCCAGCTTCCAGCGGATGATGTCCAGGACCTGCGGCCGCACCTCGCGGGTGAGCTTCACGCGCGAGGGAGGCAGGTGGCCGCGCACGGCATCAGCCATGTTGCCGGGCAGCGCGCGCAGCGTGACTTCCACCAAGGCGCCGCGCTCGCGCTGGAGCAGCGCCGCCAGCCGCTCCGGATCCGCGGTCCACAGCTGGCCGCGCCGGTCCTTCATCAGGCGCTTGAGTTCCTGCACCACCGCGGGCAGGCGCTTCTCGCGCGGAATCTGGAGGATCTCCTGCGCGCGGTGGCGCAAGAGCGCGCCCTCCTCGTCCGGCAGGTGCTCCAGCGCCGCCATGCTCTCCTGGCCACCGAAGGTGACCGCGGTGAGCAGCATCATCGTCTGGCGTTTGCTGAGCGAGGTGAAGAAGGAATCCAACGGTCACCTCGCGGGCCCCCAGGTGGCCCGCTGAAGATAGAAGTCGTGTCCCCGGCCTGGAGGACACATCCCGCGGGCCACCCCAGGAGGGCCGCGGGAAGCGACGTGCAGCTCTAGCCCTCGCGACCGCCGCGCGCACGCGCGGGACGCGCCGCCGCCGCGGGGGCAGCGCCACCCGAGCCGCCGCGCATGAAGGTCCACGCGGTGAGGCCCATCATCGCCAGGATGAGCGCGAACGCGCCGCCGAGGATCACCTTGAAGGTGCTCGCGCTGGCGGCCGTCATGCGCACGCCGAGCACGTCCTGCAGGCGGTTGGTCTCCGTGGTCTCCGCCGTGGGCGCCATGGCCTCCGTCATCAGCACGGTGACGGCCTCCGGCTTGAGCTCCGCTACGGAGCTGGCGACGAACTGCTTCACCGCGTCCATCGTGACGGGGGGCTTGCCGCCCTCCACCGTGCGGTACTTGATGAACACGGAGGCCGACGGCATCGGCCTGTTCTCCGGCTGCGACAGGTCGTTGTTCTCCGGCACCATCACGATGGCGCGCGCCTCCAGCACACCGTCGATCTGGTTGAGCGCGTTGGAGACCTCACCCGCCATGGCCTTGAGGAGCATGGCGCGCTCCTCCGTGGCGGTGGGCACCATGCTGCCCTTGGCGAAGTGGGACAGGCCCTTCTCCACCGGACGCGGCAGCGAGTTGCGCTTCAAGAGCTCCGCGGCCTGCGCGGCGTCGCCCTTGGGGACGACGATGGTGAAGCGCACTTCGTTGCCGCCCTCCGCCTTCTCCTTCTTGGAGTTGATGCCGTTCTTGCTGAGCAGGACGTAGATTTCATTCGCGTCCGCTTCCGTCAGCTCGTGCTGCAGCTCGATGGAGCAGCCGGTGAGGAACAGCAGGGCGAGGAGCGGGGCGGCGAAGACGGGCGTTCGGCGAGTCATGGGCGCGCGTAGCTTAACAGGGCCCTTGCAAAACGCGGAAGGGCGCCCCCTCCCGACTTTGGGAGGGACCGCCCTTCGCATGCCGCCATGGCCCGGCGGGGTGGGGACTTCAGACCTGCGTCTTGACGACGTCCTTCAGGCCGCTGGTGGCCTTCTCGACGACCTTCGACGTGAGGTCGAGCTCCTGCGAGTACTTGTACATGGACGCCTGGAGACCAAGCAGCTCGGCGTTGGACATGTTCTTGCCGGAGGAGGCCTCCTTGATCAGCTTGTCCATGCTGACCTGACCCTTCTCCAGGCCGGAGACGAGGTCGGACACCATGCCGCCCGACTTGGTCGTCTTGGAGGCTTCGGCCTTCGCGTCCACGGGCTCGGCGCCCTTGGCCGTGGCGGGCTGCTGGGCGGCGCCGCTCACCTTGTTCAGGTTGGCCTTCTCCGCCTTGTTGACGGTCTCCACCTGGCGGACGTTGTCCACCTTCTGGGTGGCCTGCGCGGCCTGGGCCTTGTTGACGTTCTGGGCGGCGTCCACCTGGCCGGCGCCCTGCGCCTTGTCAGCGAGAACTCCGTCGAACTTCGACGCGCCCGTCTTCTGCTGAGTCTGCTGCGCGCCCTGGTCCTGCAGCTTTTGCTGCGCTACCTGTCCCGCGGAGATGCCGCTCATCGGAGCCGCCATGTGACACCCTCCTTGCATCCGTCGAGGGGGGAGGGAGTTCCTCCTCCTCGTTCAAGAGTTCCTTGAGCCGATCAATGGCCCGCGCATGAAGCCGCGACGCCCAGCTCTTCGACTGCCCGATCTCCGCTCCTGCCTCTTCCAGCGTGCGGCCCTGGAAGTAATAGCCCTGCAGGAGCTTGCGCTCTTTCTCCGGAAGCTTCTCGATGGCCGAGCGCACCCGGTTCTTCAGCTGCTCCATCTCCAGGCGCTGATCCGCCGGGAGGGATTCATCCACGTAGCCCGCCGCCTCCGCCCCTTCCGCCCCCGCCGCGAAAACCGCCGCGAGGCCCGCCACGGCATCCGAGATGTCTCCAATATCATCGTCGAATGACGACCCGCGGTTGCTTGAGCCCTGCTCGCGGTCCGCCAGATTTCCCAGATACGCCGTCGCGCGCTCGCCCTGATAGGCGGTGCGGGCGTCCGCGCCCCGCAAGACCCCCATCTTCCTCAAGCCGTCGAAGATGGCGCCCTTGATGCGGTAGTGGGCAAAGGTGAGGAAGTTGGCGCCGACCTTGGGGTCGAAGCGCTCAGCGGCTTCCAGCAGACCGATTTGCCCATAGGCCAGCAGTTCATCCAGCTCCAGCTGGGCATTGAACTGCTTGCGCACGGTGGCCGCGAGCGACCGCACGTACGGGCCGTACTTCTCCAGGATGACCTTCCTGTCTTCACCCAGAGGCAAGCGGCGCGCTCACTCGGCCTTGGACCACAGCCGCTCGAGAACCTGGTTCAGCCGGGGATCATCCTGCAGGGCCCCGGCGATGCGGCCCGTGAGGGCAGCGGACTTCATGTTCAACTTCTCCTGGAGCACTTCGGAAACGAGCGCCTTCGTCGCCTCTTCCTTGCTCTTGAAGCCCCCGTTCTTCAGCCGCTTGGCGATGGCGAGGGCCTGCGCCGCGATCGGATCCGTTGCCTGGGGGCCCTGGATGTTGCTGGAGCCTACCAGACCCGAAGGCCCGACGAGCGATTCCGTGCGGTCCACCTTGCCGCCAAAGGACGCGCCGGCGGCACCCGACGGACCGGACGCCCCCTTCACGCCGCCCGCGCGGCCCTTCCCACCCCCACGTCCGACTCCACCGACAGCCATCGACGTACCTCCTTCTTCCGCGACTACTTCTTCGGCGGAGGCAGGGCCCCCGCTTCCTTCGCCTGGATGAGCGCCTGGGCCAGCTTCGCTCCGTCGCTTTCGGGCTCCAGGTCGATGGCGGCCTTCAGTTCCTTGAGGGCCTCCGGCACCTTGCCCATGAACAGCAGGGCCTCCCCAGCGTGTGCCCGGGGCAGCGACGACAGGGGCGCGAGCCGCTGGGCGACCCGGTAGGCCGCCAGGGCCTTGTCGTGCTTGCCCTGCGCGAACTCCACGGCGCCCAGGCCAATCTGGGGCACCTCGCTCTTGGGCATGAGCGCGGCGGCACCGACGAAGACCTCCTTGGCCTTGTCGAAGTGACCCATGTCCAACCACAGGTAGCCGGACTCCAGCAGGACCATGGCCGGCTGGCGCGCCAGGGGCACGAGGCTGTTGGCAATCTCCGAAGGGGTCTCCGCCATGGACGTCGCGCTGCCTTTCCTGTCGCCGGAAGCACTGAAGGCGGCCGTCGAGGGCCGCCTTCCTTGCACCGGTCAGATTCCGCTGTCCGTGAAGACTAGCGGATGTTGCCGATGGAGTTCTTGGTCGTATCGTGCCGCGACTTCATCACGTTGGAAACCGCCGTGAAGAGCTGCGACTCGTGCTGCATGGCGGACTGCATGTTCAGCAGCTTGACGTTGTCGTCCATCATCGACTTGAGCGAGCCGTTGGTGTTGAGCTGGTCGCCCACGCTGCCGCCCGAGCTGGTACCAACGCTGGTGCCCAGCGAGGTGGAGCCGCCCGTGGAGGGCAGGCCGGAGCCGCCCACGCCGGGCAGGTTGGTGGAGGGCACCGCGCCCGCGCCCGTGTTCATCACGCCCACGTACGGGCCGCCCTGCATGCCGGAGCCGGAGGCGCCGGAGAAGGTCTGCGCGGAGGAGACGGCGGCGGAGACGATGCCCGCGCCGGGAACGAAGCCCGCCACCGCGCCCACGCCCGCGCCCACGGCGCCGACGGTGCTGTTCAGGCCGTTCTGCACGCGCGCACCGAAGCTCGTGTTCGGCGTCTGCCGAGCCGTGGTCATCTGGGTGTTCATGCGCAGGTTCGGACCCATCATGCCGCTGTCGATCTTGCTCATTTCAGCCTCCGCGCTGGTGCCAGCGTTGATTCAAAAGGGGAGCCCGGGATCATCCCTCGGCTCTTTCAATGGATTATCGGGGGAGCCAGCCGCCGGTTGCCTGCTGGTGACAAGAAATCGTCCGGGCTCCCGAAAAGCCCGTTATTTCCGGCCCTTGGACTGCTTCGACTCGGCGACGAGCTTCTCGCGGACGTCCACGAGCATGCCGAGCAGCTCCTCGGACCGCGCGATCGCAGCCTGGGCCTTCTTGCCGATCTCCGCGCGGGGGCCCTTGAGTTCGGCGAGCCCCTGCTTGACGGGCGCGAAGAGCGCCTGGACGTCGCTGGAGGAGGCCTTCTCGATGAAGGTCTCGACGGCGGGATAGGACGGGACAGGCAATTCCTGGGGCTGGGGCTGCGGCGCGGAGGGCCTGGCGGG
>NZ_RAWN01000144.1:0-25674 GCF_003668895.1 Corallococcus sp. AB045 | reverse complement strand
GTGTCAGGGGCGGCGGGAGGCGTGTCAGGGAGCGCGTCCGGCAGCTCCTTGTCCAGGTTGCGCAGCCGCGGGTTGAACCACCCGGCCGCGACGTTCGTGAGCGTCAGCAGGCCCAGGACGATGAAGATGACGGCGATGCCGCGCCCCGGACCCACGCCCAGCAGGCGGCCCATGGTGCCGGCGAGCGCGCCCCCCTCGCGCATGGCCGGCTCGAAGATGTCGTCCGCGAGCGGTCCCGCGATGAGGCTCGCGAGCGGCGACACGCAGAGGATGATCATCCGCTTCACGGCGGCGGCGCGGCCCTGGAGGTCCGAGGGAATCTTGCGCTGCCAGATGGACTGGATGCCCGCCATCACGGGCGGCATGGTGAACAGGTAGAGCGCGGCGGCGGTGGCGACGAGCATGACGCTGGGCGACGGCGCGGCCAGGAAGAGCACCACGCCCGAAAACGCATGGAAGCCGAGGATGCCGTACAGCGGGTTCTTGGGGCCGCCCCACACGCCCATGCCGATGCCGCCCAGGAGCGCGCCCACGCCCGCGATGGACGCGATGCGGCCTAGCGTGGAGATGTCCGTGAAGGCGAGCACCAGCGGGGTGATCAGCAGCACCACCAGGTCCATGCACAGCACGGCCACGCCGGTGAAGGCCATCAGGGACAAGAGCCCCTTGCGCGCGCTGATGAAGGCCCAGCCCTGCTTCATCTCCGCGAACAGCGACCCCTTGCCCTGCTGGCCCTCCGCGGAGGCGGTGGGCCGCGGGAAGCGGACCATCAGCAGGGTGGTGACGGCGATGAAGAAGCTGCAGACGTCCACCGTCAGCACGCCCACCAGGCCCACGCTGTCGATGAGCGCTCCCGCGATGATGGGGGCGAGGATCTGACTGGCGCCGCTGGCCACCTCCGCCATGGCGTTGGCGCGGCCCAGGTGCTGCTTGGGCACGATGAGCGTCACCGTGGCGAAGAAGGCCGGCCAGCGGAAGGCGCCGAAGCACGCGCCCAGGGAGACGGGCAGGTAGAAGTGCCAGGTCTCGAGCTTGAACAGTCCCCGGTCGCTGGCCATCAGCATGCCGAAGATGAGCATGGTGGTGAAGCCGTTGCCCAGGTCCGCCAGCAGCATGGCGCGGCGGCGGTCCCACCGGTCGATGAGCGTCCCCGCGATGGGGGACAGCACCACCATGGGCGCCAGCGCGAAGAAGGACAGCAGCGCGAACTGCGTGGTGGAGCGCGTGTCCAGGAAGACCTTCGCGCCCACGCCGAAGGACGTGAGGCCGGAGCCGAGGATCGAGATGAGCTGGCCGAACCAGGTGATCCAGAAGACCCGCATGGGCTGGGTGATGGTCAGGCGTTGCGCGAGGCTCATTCCACGTCTCTTTCTCCTGGGGGGCAGGAGGGTCAAGGGCCCGCGCACCGTACTACGGGAGTGCGCGCGGGCCCGGCGTTGCTAGGGGGATTTCAGCTCTGCTCCAGCTCCGCGAGCATGGCTTCCAGGGCTTCGGGATCCAGCTGGCTGGCGCTCGCCTCCACGATGGCCACCGTCATCACCTCCACGGTGGGGGACTCGAAGAGGGCGCGCATGGACAGCTCGACCTGGAAGGCCTCGCGGATGCGCGACAGCAACTGCACGCCCAGCAGCGAGTGGCCGCCCAGCTCGAAGAAGTTGTCGGTGATGCCCACCGACTCCACGCCCAGCAGGTCCTGCCAGAGCGCGGCGACCTTCTCCTCGGTCTCGTCGCGCGGAGCGAGGAAGGCGTTGGCCAGCGGGGGACGCGGGTGCTTGCCGCTGGCGCTTCCGCCCGCGCGGGAGGTGGAGGCACCCTCGCGAGCCACCTGCCGCCGCGCCTCCAGCGACCCGAGCGACGCGAGGAAGCGTCCACCGGTGGGCTGGGTGAGCAGCGCGCGCAGGAGGCGGAAGCCCTCGGCGGGGGGGATGACGGCGTCGGGCCGGAAGCCCTCGCCCACGCCCCACACGTCCCAGTCCACGGTGTACCAGCGGGTGCCGCCCAGCCGGGCCTGCCGTGCCGCCACCGCGTCCATGCCGGCGTGCGCCGCCGCCACCGCGCTGACCGCCATGCCGCCCAGCACCACGGTGAGTGAGGACTGCACCACGACGAAGTCCGGCTGCCGCGACGACAGGGCCTCCGCCAGCTGCGTGAGTCCTCCGAAGCGGCCGGCCAGCAGCGGGGTGGTGGCCTCTGGCGTGGCCTCGGCCACGGAGATGCGGGTGGCCATGCCGCCGTCGCCCGCCGCGTAGAAGACACCGTCGATGCGGCCGAACTTCGCCTCCACGACCTGGAGTGCCTTGTCGAGCTGACCGGGGACGCCCGCGTCCGCGCGCAGCGCCAGGACCTGTGCGCCCGAGCGTTCCAGCGCGCGCATGCGGTCGATGACCTTGGACGTCGCGTCCTGCGCGTCATGGCCCGCGCGCCACGCGTCCCATTCCCCGGGGGCGGGGAGCGTGCGGCGCGACAGCAGCACGAGCTTCGGCTTCACCGCCTGAGTGAGCTGCTCCGCGAGCGCGAGGCCCACTCGGCCTAGACCACCGACGATGACGTAGACCCCGCCGTCCTTGAGGCCGGTCTGTTCCGTGGAGGCCGGGACGTCGATGGTCTCGAATGCCTCGACGTGGCGATACGGACCGCGCAGCGCGACCACCGGGTCCTTGCCGGCGGCCAGCTCCGTCACCAGCCTTTCCAGCCACGGGCCCGAAACGGACTCATCCGGCGCGGGCCAGGTGACGTCGACGGCGCGCACGGTGAGGCCAGGGTACTCCTGCGGCAGCACTCGGCTGGCACCGACAGCGGCCGCCTGCCAGGGCAGCAGCGGCTCCTCGCCCGTGACGTCCTGGGCGCCAGTGGTCACCACGTCCAGCGTCACGGGCGTCTTCGCCGCGCCCGGGCCCACGGTCTTCGCCAGCGCGAGCAGCCCGTGGAACGACGTCGTGAGTCCCGAATCCAGGTCGCGCGGTTCCTTCACCAGCGGCCACAGGTACGCGACGTGCGCGGGTGTCCACTCCTCACCGCGCAGCCGCTCCAGGTGTTCACCCACCGCGTCCGGGGATGACGGATCCACGGCGAAGCGCTTCGTCACCGGATCCGACGCGCCCTGTCCCGCGACGAGCGACACCACGTCCGCGCCCGCCTGGCGCAGCCGCTCCGACACGCGCGCGGCCACCGGCGTGTCCGCCTCCAGCACCAGCCAACGCTGGCCCGTGAGCGACGGCACCTGGGGTGACGCGCGCGTGCGCGGCCACGCGGGCACGGTCAGCTCCATGCCCTGCGTCGTCGCGGCCCGCGCGGCGGCGGCGCGGGGCAGCGCGGGCGGCGGACCCTTGAGCAGGTCGTAGCGCTCGCGCTGGAAGGGGTAGGCGGGCAGGGGGATGCGGCGGCGGGCCTCGCCCTTGTAGACGCGGCCGGCAGTCGACTTCGCGCCCGCGAGCCACAGCTTCGCGAACGCGTCCGCGGCGTGCGTGCGCGCGTCCTGCTGGGCATCGCGCGGCGCGGGCAGCGTCGAGAGGATGGCCGGGAAGGTGCCTTCCTGCGCGTTGCGACGCACCAGCGTGGCCAGCGCGTTGCCGGGACCGACCTCCAGGAAGACGTGCTCGGGGTCGTTCAACAGCAGCGTCGCCGAGTCCTGGAAGCGCACGGCGTCGCGCAGGTGGCGGGCCCAGTACGCCGGGCTCACCGCGTCCTCGCGAGTCACCCAGGTGCCGGTGACGTTGGACAGGTAGAGGTCCTTCGGCTCCTTGCGCGCGACCTTCGCCACCGCCTGGCGGAACTCCTCCACGATGGGGTCCATCATGTGGGAGTGGAACGCGTGCGACGTGTGCAGCCGCGATACCTCCACCTTCTGGGCCTCCAGCTTCGCCTGGAGCGCGTCCACTGCATCGGTGGGGCCCGCCACGACGGTGAAGCCCGGTGCGTTGACTGCGGCCACGGAGATGCGCGCGTCCATCAGCGGCGCCAGCGCCTCCGGCGTCATCCGCACGGACAGCATGGAGCCCGAGGGCAGCGACTGCATCAGCCGGCCGCGCGTGGCCACCAGCGCCAGCGCATCGTCCAGGGTGAACACGCCCGACAGGCACGCGGCCACGTACTCACCGATGCTGTGGCCCACCATCGCCTGCGGCGTCACGCCCCAGGACGTCCACAGCTTCGCGAGTGCGTACTCGATGACGAACAGCGCGGGCTGCGTGAGGGACGTCTGCTTGAGCTGCTCGGTGGCCTTCTCGCGCTCGTCCGCAGGCGGATAGAGCACGGTGCGCAGGTCCAGGCCCAGGTGCGGCTTGAGCTTCTCCGCGCAGGCGTCCACCTCCGTGCGGAAGACGGGCTCCTGCTCGTAGAGGCCACGGCCCATGTCCACGTACTGCGAACCCTGGCCGGAGAAGAGGAACACCACCGGCCGGCGCGTGTTGGTGCCGGAGCCGCCCAGCAGCCGCCGAGCATCCCGCAGCGCCGCCTTCGCGTCCGCCACGTCCTTCACCACCACCGCACGGCGGTGCTCGTGCGCGTGGCGGCCCACCTGGAGCGTGTAGGCCACGTCCGCCAGGGACACGTTCGGGTTCGCGTCCAGGTGCGCGGCCAGCCGCTCCGTCGCCGCGTCCAGCGCCGCGGGAGTGCGGGCGGACAGGGGCAGCACGTGCCACGCGCGGTGGGACGGTGCGGGGGCGGCCGTCTTCGGGGCCTCCTCCAGGATGACGTGCGTGTTGGTGCCGCCGATGCCGAAGGCGCTCACGCCCGCGCGGCGCGGTCCATTCGTGGAGGTCCACGGGCGCGGCTGCGAGGGCACGAAGAAGGGGCCCGCGTCGAAGTCGATGACGGGGTTGGCCTGCTGGAAGTGGGGGCTCGCGGGGATCTCGCCGTGCTCCATGGCGAGCACCGTCTTCACCACGCCCGCGATGCCGGCCGCCGCGTCCAGGTGGCCGATGGCCGCCTTGAGCGAGCCCAGCGCCACGCGCTTCTGACCCGTCTCCTTGCCGCCGAAGGCCTGGTTGAGCGCGGCCACTTCAATCGGGTCGCCCAGCGGGGTGCCCGTCGCGTGGGCCTCCACGTACTGGATGTCGTCCGGAGTGACGCCGGAGATGGCGAGCGCCTCCGCGATGACCGCGGCCTGGCCCTCCACGCTGGGCGCGGTGAAGCCCACCTTGCCCGCGCCGTCGTTGTTCACCGCCGTGCCCAGGAGCACGCCATGGATGGTGTCGCCGTCCTTCAACGCGTCGGACAGGCGCTTGAGCACCACCACCGCCGCGCCCGCGCCGCGCACGGTGCCGTTGGCCTTCGCGTCGAACGCGCGGCAGTAGCCGTCCGGAGAGAAGATCATCCCCTCCTGGTAGAGGTAGCCCGCCGTCTGCGGGAAGGACACGGAGGAGCCGCCCGCGAGCGCCATGTCGCTCTCGCCGGACAGCAGGCTCTGGCACGCCAGGTGGAGCGCCACCAGTGAGCTGGAGCACGCCGTCTGCACCGTCGCGGACGGGCCTCGCAGGCCCAGCCGGTGGGACACGCGCGTGGCCACGTAGTCCTTGTCGTTGGCCAGCATCACGCCGAACGAACCGGCCGCGTCCATCAGGTCCGGCTGCCGCATCAGCGCGCGCAGCAGGTACGAACTCAGGCTCACGCTCGCGTAGACTGCCACCGCGCCCTTGAAGCGGCCCGGGTCGTAACCGGCGTTGTCCAGCGACTCCCACGCGCACTCCATGAAGATGCGCTGCTGGGGGTCCATCAGCTCCGCCTCGCGCGGGCTGTAGCCGAAGAGGCCCGCGTCGAACTCCGTGGCGCCCTCCAGCACGTAGCTGGAGCGCACCCACTGCGGATGGGCGCGCAGGGCCTGGGGAACGCCCGCGTCGTCCAGCTCCGCATCCGTGGGCACGCGACGCGCGTCGCCGCCGCGCCGGAGCATCTCCCAGAAGCCCTCCAGCGTCCGCGCACCCGGGAAGCGGCCCGACAGGCCGACGATCGCGATGCGCTCCTCGCCACCACCCACTGTGTCACTCATCCGCGTCTCCATCCGTTTCCACCCGACCGCGCGAAGCCCCCGCGCGGCGGTTGACCGTGCGTCGCGCCTCGGCACGGGAGCGGCCCGCCTGCGCCGCGTCCTCCGAGGGCGTGTCCTCCCGGCGCGACAGCCGCGCCGCCAGTGCCCGCACGGTGGGGTACTGGAAGAGGTCCGTGAGCGCCAGCGTCACGCCGAGCTCCGCCGTCAACCGGCGGTGCAACTGGAGCGCGAGCAGCGAATTGCCACCCAGCTCGAAGAAGGGGTCGTCCAGGCCCACCTGCTCCACGTGGAGCAGGTCCTTCCACGCCTGGGCGATCTGCTGCTCGATGGCTGTCCCCGGCGCCACGAAGGGCCGCGACGGATCCGCGCCACCTACTTCCGGCGCGGGCAGCGCCTTGCGGTCCGCCTTGCCGTTGGGGCTGAGCGGCATGCGCTCCAGCACCACGATGTTGGACGGGACCATGTACTCGGGCAGCCGCTCCAGCAGGTACGTGCGCAGCGCCGCGCCCTCCGGCTTCGCGTCCTTGCCGGTGACGTAGGCCACCAGCCGCTTCTGGCCCGGCCGGTCCTCGCGCGCGAGCACCACCGCCTGGCGCACCGTGGAGTGCTTCTCCAGCGAGGATTCAATCTCGCCCAGCTCGATGCGCAGGCCGCGGATCTTCACCTGGAAGTCCGCGCGGCCCAGGTACTCGATTTCGCCGTCCGGCAGCCACCGCGCCACGTCGCCCGTGCGGTACATGCGCGCGCCCGGCACCGTCGCGTACGGATCCGGAATGAAGCGCTCGGCCGTCAGTGAGGGCCGCGCCAGATAGCCACGCCCCACCTGCACGCCGCCGATGTACAGCTCGCCCGCCGCGCCCTGGGGCACCGGCTGGAGCTCCGCGTCCAGGATACGGATCTGCGTGTTGTCCACCGGCCGGCCAATGGGCACGGAGCGGCGGCCGTCGTTCGCCTTGCACGCGTGGAACGTCACGTCCACCGCGGCCTCGGTGGGGCCGTAGAGGTTGTGCAGCCCCGCGCCGGGCAGCGTGCGCAGGCACAGCTCCTTCAGCTCCAGCGGCAGCGCTTCACCGCTGCACACCACGCGCTGGAGCGACGTGCACTCCGCCACGCCCGGCTCGTCCAGGAAGGCCTGGAGCATGGAGGGCACGAAGTGCAGCGTGGTGACGGACGCGGAGGCAATCAGCGCCTTGAGGTAGCCCGGGTCCTGGTGCCCACCGGGCTTCGCGACCACCAGCTTCGCGCCCGTCATCAGCGGCCAGAAGAACTCCCAGACGGACACGTCGAAGCTGAACGGCGTCTTCTGCAACACTGTGTCCGACGGCGTGAGCCGGTAGGCGGACTGCATCCACAGCAGGCGGTTCACCACCGGGCCGTGCGCGTTCATCGCGCCCTTGGGGCGGCCCGTGCTGCCGGACGTGAAGATGATGTACGCCAGCGAGTCCGGCGTGGCCGTGGGCGAAGGCGCGGTGGTGGGCTCGCGGGCAATCTCCTCCCAGCCCGTGTCCAGCTTCACCACCTTCGCGTCCGACGCCGGCAGCCGCGCCAGGAGCCGCTCCTGCACCAGGAGCACCGGCGGACGCGCGTCCTCCAGCATCCAGCCCAGACGCTCCTGCGGGTAGCCCGGATCCAGCGGCACGTACGCGCCGCCCGCCTTCAGCGTGCCCAGCAGGCCCACCACCATCTCCAGCGAGCGCTCCACGCACAGGCCCACGCGGACTTCCGGTCCCACGCCGTGCTTGCGTAGCGCGTGCGCCAGCTGGTTAGCGCGGGCGTCCAGCTCGCGGTAGGTGAGGCGGCTGCCCTCGAACTCCAGGGCCACGGCGTCCGGCGTGCGCGCCACCTGCGCCTCGATGAGCGACGTGAGCGTCGCGTCCTTCGGGTGCGTGACGGCGGTGCTGTTCCAGTCCTTCAGCACGCGCTGGCGCTCGGCGGAAGGCAGCAGCGGCAGGCGGGAGATGGGCACGTCCGGCTGCGCGACGATGCCTTCGAGCAGCGTCAGGTAGTGGCCCAACAGCCGCTCCGCTGTGGAGCGCTCGAACAGGTCGGTGCTGTATTCGGCGATGACGCGCAGGCCCTGCGGCAGGTCCACCAGCAAGAGCGACAGGTCGTACTTCGTCGTGCCGGTGTCCACCGGCTTCGCCTCCATCACCACGCCCGGGGCCTCCAGGGCCGGCATGGGCGCGTTCTGCAGGACGAACATCACCTGGAAGATGGGCGAGTGGCTGAGGTGCCGCTCCGGCTTGAGCGCGTCCACCAGCCGCTCGAAGGGGATGTCCTGGTGCGCGTACGCGTCCAGCGTGGACTCGTGCACGCGGTTCAGCAGTTCCTTGAACGTGGGCTTGCCGGATAGGTCCGAGCGCAGCGCCAGCATGTTCACGAACAGGCCGATGAGCCCTTCCACCTCAGCGCGCGGACGGCCGGCGATGGGCGTGCCCACCACGATGTCGTCCTGCCCGGTGTAGCGGGACAGGAGCACGTTGAACGCGGACAGCAGCGTGACGAAGAGCGTGCGGCCCTCGCGCTGGCCCAGCGCCTTGAGCGCCTGGGTGAGGGCGGGGGACAGGTGCATCACCTGTCGCTCGCCCTTGGAGCTCATCAGCGCCGGACGCGGCTTGTCCTGCGGCAGCTCCAGCAGCGCGTTGGGGTTGAGGCGGTTCTTCCAGTAGGTGAGCTGGCGCTCCAGCTCCGCACCCTGGAGCCACTCCTTCTGCCACGCCGCCCAGTCCGCGTACTGAAGCGGCAGGGGCTTGAGCGGCGAGGGCTGACCCTCCAGGCACGCGCGGTACAGCATGGCCAGCTCGTGCACGAGCACGCCCATGGACCAGCCGTCGGAGACGATGTGGTGCTGATCCACCAGCAACACCTGCTCACCGTTGCCCAGGAGCATCAGCACTGCGCGCAAGAGCGGGCCCTGCTCCAGGCTGAACGGTTGCTGCGCGAGCGTGACCACGCGCCGCTGGGCTTCAGCCTCGCGCTCGGTCACCGGCAGCCCCTGGAGGTCCATCACCTCCAGCGGCACTTCACCCGTGGAGGCGATGACCTGCACGCCGCCGCCTTCGCGCTCCTGGAAGGTGGTGCGCAGCGTGTCGTGCCGCTCCACCAGCAGGGCCAGGGCGCGGCGCAGCGCGTCCGTGTCCACGGTGCCCGTCAGGCGCACCGCGGTGGGCATGTGGAAGGCCGCGCTGCCGGGGCTCCACTTGTCCAGGAACCACATCCGCTCCTGCGCGAAGGACAGGGGCGCCTGCTTCGAGGCAGGGCGCGACTTGTCCTTCAGGAGCTGGGCCAGGCGTGCTCGCTTCTCTTCGGGCGTCATGTTCAGGCCGCGTCCTCGCTGCTGCTGCTGTCACCGCCGTCACCGTCGCCCGCGTCTTCCATCACCGCGAGCAGCTCCGCCACCTGTTCGTCCGACAGCTGGTCCATGTTCTCCAGCAACTTCTCCGCCTCCGCCGCGGTCACCTTCTGCTTCGCGGCGGGCGTGGCCACCGGCTGCGCGGCCACCAGGGGCTGCGTGGGCGTGGCGCCCTCCACGGAGTAGCCCAGCCGTTCAATCACCGCGTGGGTGGAGGCGTCGAAGGGGCGGGGCCATTTGATCCGCTTCCAGGACTCGCCCATCTTCTTCTCGATGCCCTGGTGCTGGAGGATGTTCGGGTCACCGAGGCCGCCCATCATGCGGTCCTTCTTGCCGTCGTACGGCTGGACCATGCGCTCGTCGAACTCGAGCCCCAGGAACTGGGCCACGCCGGTCATCACCTTCGTGGGGTCCGCGACCAGGTCCTCGTAGCGGACCCAGTGGCAGCGCTCGCGGCCGATGCCGTCGAAGAAGTTGAGCAGGTTCCGGTTGGACAGCGCCCACACCGTCTCCGCCACCACGTAGGGGTCCACGTCCGCGTCACCGAAGAGGCCGGCGGCGAAGAGGCGGTCGAAGCGCATGCGGAGGATGGACTCCATCACCGGGAGCGGGTGGCGGTAGAGGTAGATGTACTTGTTGCCCTCGAACATCCGCTCCGCGCGCTCCAGCGTCTCCACGTCCATGGCGTACGTGGGCGTCTTGTCCACGAGCAGCCGGGGCGAGGACTTCTCCTGGAGGCGGCGATAGACGTCCTGCGCGGACATGTCATCCGCGACCAGCCGGTCCACCAGCGCGGCACCCGCGGGCGAGTCCAGCTTCTCCAGCTCCATGAGCGCCCACTGCAGGCCGCCCGTGGTCCACTCCATCTCGCTGCCGAAGCCGATGTTCTCGCGCCACTCGCGCATGCCCTCGAAGAAGAGCAGGTTCACTTCCGGCGGGCAGAACAGCCGCGGGTGTCCCGCGAGCATCACGCGGAACAGCGTGGAGCCCGCGCGCGGGCTGGAGTGCACGAACACCATGGGCGGGTTCTTCTTCGCCGTGTTGGTGCGCTGCATGCCGGACGTCTGGGCTCGATAAGGCTTCAGCGGATACGCGGACAGCGGCTTGTTCTCCGCGAAGCGCTGCGGGTCCTGGAGCCGGTCCATCTCCACCAGCAGGTACTTGGACAGCTCCGGGATGGACGGATGCGCCTGCACCTCGTGCGGGTAGAGCTGGAACTTGAAGTCCTGCCGCAGGTCGTACTCCAGCTCCGCGCCCAGCGCGTGCAGGTCGTAGCCCTTGAGGCTGCCGTCGGCGGGCAGCTTGTCCAGCGGGATGCGCAGGCCTTCGGAGATGTGGTGGCGCAGGTACTCGGTGAGCAGGGCGGGGCGCTCGGTGGGGAACGCGGTGCGCAGACGCTCCGCGATGGGCTTCTCCGTGGAGGCCGCGCGCTTGCCCAGCTCCTGCTCCACGCGCCCGGCGACGCCCGCGACGGTGGGCGTCTCGAAGAGGCCGCGCAGCGACAGGTCCACCTTCAGCACCGCGTGGATGTGGTTGCGCAGCTGCGTGGCCAGCAGCGAGTGGCCGCCCAGCTCGAAGAAGTTGTCGTTGATGCCGATGCCGTCGATGCCCAGCACCTGCTCCCAGATGCCCGCGACGGTCTTCTCCAGCTCCGTGCGAGGCGCGGCATAGGGCGTGAGGATGGAGGGCCGCGCGTGCTTGTTGCCCTTCGCCGCGTCCTTCTTGCCCTTCTCCGCCTTCGCGGCCCGAGGTCCCTGACGACGGCGCGCGGCCAGGTCACCCGTGGAGACGGCCAGCCGGCCACTCTCGCCATGCGACAGCGCGCGGCGCAGCGCCTCCAGGCCCTCGGCGGGCTGGATGGCGAACTGGGCCAGCGTGGGGGACAGCTCCGCCATGGCCTGCGCGTCCGCGAACTGCCACGCGTCCCAGTCCACGCTCAGCCACGGGTAGGCGAAGCCCTCCGTGCGCGCTTCCGCGAAGGCGTCCATGAAGGCGCTGGCGGAGGCCTGTGCCACCTGTCCCAGGCCACCCAGCACGGACGACAGCGACGACACGAGGAGGCAGAACGCGGGGCCTTCCTTCGGGAGCACCTGCTCCAGTACGCGCACGCCGTGCACCTGCGGGCGGAAGTGCCAGGCGCACTCGTCCGGGCCCGTCTCCGCGATGGTGCCCAGCGTGGCGCCTTGCATGCCGCCCGCCGCGTGGATGACGCCGTCGATGCGGCCGAAGCGCGCCACCGCCGTGTCCACCACGCCGCGCATGGACTCCACGTCGGTGAGGGACGCCGGCAGCACCAGCATCTCCACGCCCGTGCGCTCCAGGGCCAGCGCGCGCTGGATGCGGCGGGACACCGCGTCCTGCACGCCGTGCTTCTCCACCCACGCCGTCCACTGGCCGCGGCTGGGGAAGTCCGGCGTCTCCACCAGCGTCAGCTTCGCCTGGTGCACCGTGGCCAGCTCGGACGCCAGCGCATGGCCGATGCCGGTGAGGCCGTCGGTGATGAGGTACGCGCCGCCGTCGCGCAGCACCTCCGCGTTGGCCGCCTCCAGGCGCACGGGCTCGAAGGTCTGCACCCAGCGCTGGCGGCCACGCAGGGCCACCACCGCGTCACGCGGTTCGGAGCCGAGCTCCGCCGCCAACCGGTCCGCCACCGCGCCCGCGTCGCCGGGCACTACGTCCACGAAGCGGCACGAGAGGTTCGGGTACTCCTGCGGCAGCACGCGCGAGGGGCCCACCAGCAGCGCCTGCTCCGGCAACTGCGCGTCCGCCTGCTCCACGCGGGCGGAGCGGCTGGTCACCACGGACCAGGTGAGCGGCTCCAGGTGGCCCGTCTCGCTCAGGGCGCGGGCGAGGAACAGCTGGCTGTGGAAGCCCAGGTCCAGCGCCTTCTCCTGAGACACCGGCTCGCGCGACAGGCTCCACAGGTGCAGCACGTTGGAGAACGCGCGGCCCTGCTTCTTCAGCGCCTCCAGCACCGAGCAGAAGTCCTCGCGGCGCGCGGGGTCCACCGTGAACGTGCCGTCCGGACGCTGCTCGAAGCGCGCGCCGGGGACGACGCGGAAGACGTCCCCGCCCAGCTTCGGCGCCAGGGCCTCCGCCACGCCGGTGTCGTCCGCGAGCACCAGCCAGCCCTCGCCCGCCGCGTCCTTCGCCTTGGGCAGCGGGGACAGCTTCCACGACGGCGCGTAGAACCAGTCCGCCACGTCCGAGCGCTTCGCCAGCGACGCGGGCGCGTCCGTACGGGCCCCACCGCCCAGCGGCTTCGCGTCGATCCAGTAGCGCTCGCGCTGGAAGGGGTAGGTGGGCAGCGGCACGCGGCGGCGCTGCTCATTGGCCGCGAAGCCCTTCCAGTCCACCGTCACGCCGTTCAGCCACAACCGGCCCAGCGCAGCCAGGAGCACCTGGAGGTCCGGCGCCTGCTCGCGCGGGTGACGCGTGGAGGAGATGAGCACGCGGCCTTCCGCGCCCGGCTGCTGCTTCGCCAGCGTGGTGAGCACCGTGCCGGGGCCTACCTCCAGCAGCGCGGCCTGCGGCCACTTGCGGGACAGCTCCTGGAGGCCCGCGGAGAAGCGCACGGCCTGGCGCAGGTGAGTGGCCCAGTAGCCCGGGTCGGTCGCCTGCGCCGCTTCAATCCAGGTGCCCGTCACGTTGGACAGGAAGGGCAGGGTGGGCGCGTTGAGCTTCACCTGACGCACGCGTGCGGTGAAGGTCGCGAGGATGGGGTCCATCATCGCGGAGTGGAACGCGTGCGACGTGTGCAGCCGCGACACCTCCACGCCCTGCGCCTCCAGCTTCGCCTGGAGCGCGTCCACCGCGTCGGTGGGGCCCGCGACCACGGTGAAGCCCGGCGCGTTCACCGCCGCCACGCTGACGTTCGCGGGCAGCAGCGGCTTGAGCGCGGACTCCTCCAGCTTCGCGGACAGCATGGCGCCCGAGGGCAGCCCCTGCATCAGCTTGCCGCGCGCGGCCACCAGCGCCAGCGCGTCATCCAGGCTGAACACGCCCGCGAGGCACGCGGCCACGTACTCACCGATGCTGTGCCCCAGCATCGCGGAGGGCTTCACGCCCCAGCCCGTCCACAGCTTCGCCAGCGCGTACTCCACGGCGAAGAGCGCGGGCTGCGTCAGCTCCGTGCGCGTCAGCGCCTGCGTCGCCGCTTCCGCCTTGGAGGCCTCCGGGAAGAGGACCGTGCGCAGGTCCAGGCCCAGGTGCGGCGTCAGCTTGTCCGCGCACGCGTCCAGGTGCCGCTTGAAGGTCGGCTCGGACGCGTACAGGTCTCGCGCCATGCCCACGTACTGCGAGCCCTGGCCGGGGAACAGGAAGGCCACCGGCCGTTCGTGCACGTCCGGCACGTTCGTCCACTGGCGGGGGCTGTTCTCCACCTCCAGCGCGGCCAGTGCGTCGTCGCGGTCGCGGCACACCAGCACGCGCCGCTTCGCCATGGCCTGACGGCCCGTCTGGAGCGTGAAGGCCACGTCCGCCAGCGCCTGCGCGGGGTTTGCCTTCAGGTGCGCGGCCAGGTTCTTCGTCGCCGCGTCCAGCGCCGCGTCGCTCTTCGCGGACAGCACCAGCAACTGCACCGGGCGGGACGCGCCGGACGCCGGAAGGGCCGGGGCCTCCTCCAGCACGATGTGCGCGTTGGTTCCGCCCACGCCGAAGGAACTCACGCCCGCGCGGCGAGGATGCTTGGGGTTCGCCTGCCAGTCGGCGAGCTTCGTGTTGACGAAGAACGGGCCGCCCGCGAACGGGATCTCCGGGTTCACCTCCGTCACGTGAAGGCTGGGCGGAATCTGCCGATTCTCCAGCGTCATCACCGCCTTGATGAGGCTGGACACGCCGGCCGCGTTGGCCAGGTGGCCGATGTTGCTCTTGAGCGAGCCCACCGGAATCTTCGGAGGATTCGCCTTCGCCGCCGCCGAGCGGAACTTGAACGCCTTGTTGAGCGCGCGCACCTCGATGGGGTCACCCATCTTCGTGCCGGTGCCGTGCGCCTCCAGGTAGCCGATGGTCTCCGGCGCCACGCCCGCGGCGCCCAGGGCCTCGGTGATGACGGTGGCCTGGCCCTCCACGCTGGGGGCGGTGAAGCCCACCTTCAGCGCGCCGTCGTTGTTGATGGCGCTGCCCTTGATGATGGCGTGGACGTGGTCGCCGTCTTCAATGGCGTCCGCCAGCCGCTTGAGCACCACCACGCCCACGCCGCTGCCGAACACCGTGCCCTCCGCCTTCGCGTCGAACGCGCGGCAGTGGCCGTCCGGGGACACGATGCCGCCGGGCACGAAGGGGTAGCCCTCCGGGTGCTTCACGTGCACGGACACACCACCGGCCAGGGCCAGGTCGCACTCCTCATTCAAGAGGCTCTGGCAGGCCGCGTGCGTGGCGACGAGCGACGTGGAGCACGCGCTGGTGATGGAGTAGCTGGGGCCGCGCAGGTTGAGCTTGTACGCGACGCGGGTGGCCAGGAAGTCGCCGCCGTTGTTCACGTCGATCTGCACCTGGTCCATGCCGCTCAACTGGTCGAAGTTGGGGACCAGGTGGAACACCAGATACGTGTTGGTGGCCGCGCCCGCGAACACGCCGATGGAGCCGTCGAAGCCCTCCGGCGTGTGGCCCGCCTTCTCCAGCGCCTCCCACGCGCACTCCAGGAAGACGCGGTGCTGCGGGTCCATCAGCTCCGCCTCGCGGGGCGTGAAGCCGAAGAAGCCCGCGTCGAACAACTCCATGCCGGCGAGCGCGGCGCTGGCCTTCACGTGGCGCGGGTCCTTGCGCAGGACGGGGTCCACGCCCAGCTTCTCCAGCTCCGCGTCAGGGACGGGCTGGATGGACTCCACGCCGTCGCGCAGGTTCTTCCAGAAGGAGTCCAGGTCGGGAGCGCCGGGGAAACGTCCGGCCATGCCGACGATGGCGATGGCCTGCGCGTCGATGTTCGATTCAGCGGACATGGGGTGTGCTCGGCTTCGAAAGGTGGGGGGAGGGGACGGCTACTCCTCGTCGGAGGCGCTGTCGCCCCGGCGGTTCGCGCGGCGCGCACGGCGGCGCTCCCCGCGGCTGAGCGCCTCGGTCTCCTCGGGCGCGGCTTCCGTGTCCTCGCTGCCGCTGGCGGCCTTGAGCAGCTTGGCCAGCGCCCCCACGGTGGGGCCTTCGTAGAGGGTGACGGCCGGCAGCGCGACGCCGAACTGCTCGCGCACGCGGGCAATCAGCTTCACGCCGACGAGCGAGTTGCCACCCAGCTCGAAGAAGTTGTCGTGCACGCCGACCTGGTCGATGCCCAGCGTCGTCTGCCAGAGGCGGGCGATCTTCTCCTCCAGCTCGTCACGCGGCGGCACGTAGGCGTTCTGGAGCGCGGGCCGGGGCGTGGTGCCCAGGGAAGAACCCGCCTCCTGCTTCGCCTCCGCCTGCTCCTGAGCGGCGGCCGGCTGCGCCCACTTGCGCGCGCGGGCGCGCAGGTTGCTCGTGGACACGGCCACGTGGGACACGGCGCCCAACTGGAAGAGCTGCTCGAAGGCGTCCTCGCCCTCGGAAGCCGTGATAGCCAGCGCGCCGAACGGGCTCTGCGCGCCGCCCGCGCGGGACTCGTACTGCCACGCGTCCCAGCCCACGCTCATCCACGGCACCGGCGACGTCTGCGCCTGCTTCGTGGCGAACGCGTCCATGAATGACGTGGCCGCCGAGTACGACGCGAGCCCCAGACCGCCCAGCACCGCCGCCAGCGACGACGACAGCACGCAGAAGTCCAGCGAGCGCCCGCGCACCGCCTCCTCCAGCGCGTACAGCCCGCGCACGCGGCCGTGGAAGGTGTCGCGCACGTCCTCGGGGCGGGTGTCCGGGATGGCGCGGAAGAGCGCCTGGCCCACGTCACCCGCCGCGAACACCACGCCGTGCAGCGCGCCGAAGTGCGTCAGCGCCGCGTCCACGGCCTCCTTCACCTGGACCTTGTTGCCCGCGTCCACGGACACTGTGTGGACCTGCGCGCCCAGCGCCTCCAGCTCCCGCACCTGACGGATGCGGCGGGAGACGGCGTCGTCCTCGCCATGCGCGGAGAGGTGCGCGTCCCACTGCGAACGCTCCGGCAGCGCCGTGCGGCCCGCGAGCACCAGCTTCGCCTTCGTGCGCTTCGCCAGCGACTTCGCGTGGGAGAAGCCCAGCGTGCCGAAGCCGCCGATGAGCAGGTACACGCCCCCGTCGCGCAGCGGCAGTTGGGCGGCGCGCGGCGCGTCCGCCGGCACGTGCTCGAAGTGCTGCACCCAGCGGGCGCCGCCGCGGTACGCGATGACGGTCTCCAGCTTGGACGGCGTGGCGGCCTCGGACAGCAGGGCCTCCACCAGCACCGTCTCCTGCCAGCTGCCGGACGCCGGCAGGCGCACGTCCACGGCCTTCGCGGACAGGTGGCCGTACTCCTGCGGGATGACGCGCACCGGGCCCAGCACCGTGGCCAGCTCCGGGTTCGGGGCTTCGTCGCCCAGCGCCTGCATGCGGTTCGTTACCGCGACCAGCGACACGGGACGCGTGCCGGGCTGACGGCCCAGGGCCTGCGCCAGGGACAGCAGCCCCAGGAAGCCCTTGCCCAGCGCGGACTCGAAGTCCGCCTCGCCGTGTGCGTCGCCCAGGCCCAGCGTGCCCAGGTGCAGCACGTGGTCCGGGGCGCGGCCCTGCGCGGTGAGCGCCTCCAGCACCGTGGCCTCGCCGCCCAGCGCGAGCGACCAGTGGTGCTCGTCATGCTTCGCGGTGACGGCGGCCGGGGTGATGCGCACCACGTCCTGCCCGGCTTCGCCCAGCTTGAGCGCGAGCCGCGCGCCCAGGCCCTCGTTGGAGTCGTCCGGGAGCAGCAGCCACCAGGTGGCCTTCTTCTCGCTCCAGGTTCCCTGCGGCGACGGCAGCGCGCGCTGCCACGACGGCAGGTAGAACCAGCGGGCCACGGGCTGCTTCTGGTCCGCGGACGCCCACTCGGCGCGCTCGCCGTCGGCGGCGGTCTCCTTGCGCGGATCCACCCAGTGGCGCTGACGCTCGAACGGGGACGTGGGCAGCGGGATGCGGCGGCGCTTCTCACCGCCACGGAACGCATCCCAGTCCGCCTCCACGCCCTCCAGCCACAGCCGGCCCAGCGTGGCCAGCACGTGGTCCAGGTCCGCGACCTGCTCCTTCGGGTGGCGCAGCGAGTTGATCAGCGCGTGCTTCGCGCCCTTGTCCGGGTGCTGCCGCGCCAGCGTGACGAGCGTGTTGCCCGGGCCCACCTCCAGCAGGATGGCGTCGGACTCCTTGAGCAGCTCCGCCACGCCGTCCGCGAAGCGCACCGCGCCGCGCAGGTGCTTCGCCCAGTAGTCGGGGCTCGTGGCCTGCTCGGTCGTCACCCAGGTGCCGGTGACGTTGGACAGGTAGGGCTTCGTCGGCGCCTTCCGGGCCACCTTGCGCACCGCCTCGCGGAAGGCGTCCAGGATGGGGTCCATCATCGCGGAGTGGAACGCGTGCGACGTGTGCAGCCGCGAGGACGCCAGTCCCTGGAGCTTCAGCGTCTCCACGAACGCGTCCACCAGCGGCGTGGGTCCAGCGACCACGCACGTGGCCGGGCTGTTCACCGCCGCCACGGACAGGCCCTCCGGCAGCATGGGCGTGACGTGCTCTTCCGGCAGGGACACCGCGAGCATGGAGCCCGCGGGCAGCGACTGCATCAGCCGGCCACGCGCGGCCACCAGCGCCAGCGCGTCGTCCAGCGTGAACACACCCGCGAGGCACGCGGCCACGTACTCACCGATGCTGTGGCCCACCATCGCGTGCGGCGTCACGCCCCACGACTCCCAGAGCTTCGCGAGCGCGTACTCGATGACGAACAGCGCGGGCTGCGTGAGGCCCGTCTGCTTGAGGCGCTCCGACGCCAGCTCGCGAGACTCCGCGGCCGGGTACAGCACCGTGCGCAGGTCCAGGCCCAGGTGCGGCTTGAGCTTCTCCGCGCAGGTGTCCACCTGGGCGCGGAAGGCCTTCTCCGTCTCGTACAGCTCGCGGCCCATGTCCACGTACTGCGAGCCCTGTCCGGAGAACATGAACATCACCGGACGGCCGCTGTTCTCCGCGCTGCCTGAGAAGACGCGGCCCGGCGTGCGCTCCGTCAGCGCGGAGGCCAGCTCCGCCGTGGTTCGCGCCACCACCGCGCGCCGCTTGCCGAAGCGCTTGCGCCCCAACTGGAGCGTGTGCGCCACGTCCGCCAGGTCCACGTTCGGGTTCTCGCGCAGGTGCGCGGCCAGCCGGTCCGTGGCTACCTCCAGCGAGTTCTCCGTGCGCGCGGACAGCAGCACCACCTGCGCGGGCAGGCGGGCCTTGTCGGTGGCGGGCAGCTCCGGCGCCTCCTCCAGGATGGCGTGCGCGTTGGTGCCGCCCATGCCCAGCGACGTGACGCCCGCGCGGCGCGGCGTCTCCCCACGAGGGAAGTCGCGCAGCTCCGTGTTCACGTAGAACGGGCTGTTGGGGAAGTCGCACGCCGGGTTGGGCGTCTTGAAGTTGAGGCTGGGCGGAATCACCTTGTGGTGCAGCGTGAGGGCCGCCTTGATGAAGCCCACCGCGCCCGCCGCCGAGTCCAGGTGGCCGATGTTGCTCTTCACCGAGCCCAGCGCGCAGAAGTTCTTCTTGTCCGTGCCCTGGCGGAAGGCCTGCGTGAGCGCCGCGACTTCAATCGGATCACCGACCTTGGTCGCCGTGCCGTGCGCCTCCACGTAGCCGATGGAGTCCGGATCCACGCCCGCCACCGCCTGCGCCAGCGCGATGACCTCCGCCTGACCCGCGACGGCCGGGGCCATGTAGCTGACCTTCTGCGAGCCGTCGTTGTTCACCGCCGAGCCGCGCACCACCGCGTAGACGGTGTCACCGTCCTTGAGCGCGTCCGACAGGCGCTTGAGCGCGACCACCGCAGCGCCGTGGCCGGCGACGAAGCCTGCGGCCTCCTCGTCGAACGTGTGGCAGTGGCCGTCCGGCGCCGTGGTGCCACCCTCGTGGTACAGGTAGCCCGCCTTCTCCGGGAAGTGGATGGATACGCCACCGGCCAGCGCCATGTCGCACTCGAACGACAGGAGGCTCTGGCAGGCGTAGTGGATGCACGTGAGCGACGTGGAGGACGAGGACTGGACCGTGACGGCCGGGCCCTTCAGGTCCATGCGGTACGCCACTTCGGTCGTGAGGCTGTCCTTGTCGTTGCCGATGGACGCCTGGAGGCTCTCCACCGACGCGACGTGCGCCAGGTGCGAGTACAGGTTGGAGAGCAGGTACGTGTTCATGCTCATGCCGCCGAACACGCCCACTCGGCCGGGCTGGCGCTCCGGGCTGTAGCCGGCGCTCTCCATGGCCTCCCACGCGCACTCCAGGAAGACGCGGTGCTGCGGGTCCATCAGCGCGGCCTCGCGGGGGTTCATCCCGAAGAAGGCCGCGTCGAACTGATCCGTGTCGCCCAGCGTGCCGCGGGCCTTCACGTAGTTGGGCGCGCGGACCATCGCGGGGTCGGCGCCCTCCGCGATGAGCTCCTCATCGGTGAAGAACGTGATGCTCTCCACGCCGCCGGTGAGGTTCTTCCAGAACTCGGAGATGGTCTTCGCACCGGGCAGGCGGCCACCCAGGCCGATGACCGCGATGCCATCCACTTCAAGAGTGTCAGTGCTCATGGAGCCGTCCTTCGAAACCTGGGGGGTGTGCCTGAAAGTCGTTGGTTACTTGCCACGGCCGCGCGCCTGCTGACGCCGCGCCTGGGCGGCCCGGCGGCGCTCCGCCTCGTCCTTGATCTTCTGGGAGGCCGCGCCCGAGTCCTCGCCCTTGTTCGCCAGGTGCTGGGCCAGCGCGCTCACCGTGGTGAACTTGAACATGTCCACCAGCGCGAGGTCCGCGCCCAGCTCCTCCTTCAGCCGCCGGTGGGCCTGCGCGATGAGCAGCGAGTTGCCACCCAGCTCGAAGAAGTTGTCGTTGAGGCCGACGCGCTCCACCTTGAGCACCGCCGCCCAGATGGCCGCCACGCTGCGCTCCACCGCGCTCTGCGGCTGGGCGTAGGCGACGCCGGACGCAAGGCGCGCCCCTTCCGGCGCGGGCAGCGCCTTCGCGTCCACCTTGCCGTTGGGCGACAGGGGCAGCGCGGACAGCGGCACGTACGCGGACGGCAGCATGTACGGCGGCAGCCCTTCCGCGAGGAAGGTGTTCAGGTCCGAGTGCGTGGGCGCGGGCTCGCCCAGCACCACGTAGGCCACCAGGCGCTTGTCGCCGGGTGAGTCCTCGCGCGCCATCAGGAACGCGTCCTTCACGGCCGGGTGGCGGCGCACGGCGGCCTCCACCTCACCCAGCTCGATGCGGAAGCCGCGGATCTTCACCTGATCATCCGCGCGGGACAGGAACGTGAGCACGCCGTCCGGCAGCCAGCGCGCGCGGTCGCCCGTGCGGTACAGGCGCTCGCCCTTGTTGGAGCCGAACGGGTTCGCGATGAAGCGCTCCGTGGTCAGCTCCGGCCGCTTCCAGTACCCGCGCGCCACGCCCAGGCCGCCCACGTACAGCTCACCGGCGACGCCCACGGGCAGCAGGTTGCGCTCCGCGTCCAGCACGTACACGTCCGTGTTGATGACGGGCCGGCCGATGGGCACCCACGCGTGGCCCTGCAGGTCCTCCACCGCCATGCGGTGGTAGGTGGAGCACACGGTGGTCTCCGTGAGGCCGTAGCCGTTCACCACCGGCACCGTGGCGAGCAGCTTCTCCACGTCGCTGGCCACCAGCGCCTCGCCGCCGGAGAGCACCAGCTTGAGCGGCGGCAGTTGCTCCAGGCGCGCGTTGAGCCCGGCGATGACCGCGGGCACCGTGCTCACGATGGTGACGGTGTGGCGCGTGATCAGCTGGAAGAGCTTCTCCTGGTCGAGGATCTCATCCTCGGTGGGCAGCACCAGCGCGCCGCCCGTGCACAGGAGCGGGAGGATCTCGCCCACGAAGCTGGCGGAGGCCACCGACGTGAGCGGCAGCATCCGGTCCGTTGCCCCAGGCGCGTAGGACTCCACGAACGAGCGCACCAGGTTCGCGAGGCCCCCGTGCTCCAGCATCACGCCCTTGGGCTGGCCGGTGGAGCCGGAGGTGTAGACGAGGCACGCCAGGTCCCCGGCCGCAACCGTCGCGGCGGGCGCGGAGGACAGCGCGCCGTCCAGCGGCTGGTCCACGAACAGAGTGCGCGCGGACGTGCCGGAGGGCAGCGTGCGCTGGAGCCACGACTGCGTGATCAGCACCGGCGCCTGCGTATCGCCGAGGATGAAGGCCACGCGCTCGGACGGGTAGGCCGGGTCGATGGGCACGTACGCCGCGCCCGCGGCCATCACGGCCAGCACGGACACCAGCGTCTCCACCGAGCGCTCCAGGCAGATGCCCACGATGTCGCCCGGCTTCACGCCCGCGCCGCGCAGCCACGCGGCGAGCCGCCCCGCGCGAGCATCCAGCTCACGGTAGGTGAGCTGCGCGTCCTTGAAGAGGACCGCGACGTTGTCCGGCGTGCGAGCCACCTGCGCCGCGAAGAGGGCAGGGAGCATGTCCGCCTGCGTGAGCGGCACGCGCGGACCCTTCCAGGTCTCCAGCAGCTGCTGCTGTTCAGCCTGCGTGAGCAGGGGCAGCCCCGCGAGCGCGCGGCCCGGCTGGGCGGCGATGCCGGACAGGAGCGTGGCCAGGTGCCCGGCCATGCGCTCGATGGTGCCGGCCTCGAAGAGGTCGGTGTTGTACTCGAAGGAGGCCACCAGCTCGCCGTCCGCCTCGCCCATGGTGAGCGTGAGGTCGAACTGCGCGCCGCCGTGCGACAGCAGCAGCGATTCAATCGGCAGGCCCGCCACGGTGGACTTCGCGCCCGGGATGTCCAGGGCGAAGGGCGTGAGGCCGCGCTCGTCCAGCTTGGAGGCGCGCTGGTAGACGAACATCACCTGGAACAGCGGCGAGCGGCTCTGGTCACGCACCGGCTGGAGCCGGTCCACCAGCGCGCTGAACGGGTAGTCCTGGTGCTCCAGCGCGCCCAGCATCGTCTGGCGCGTCTGGGCCAGGTAGTCCGTGAAGGACAGCGTGGGGGACGGCCGCGTGCGCACCACCAGCGGGTTGACGAAGTAGCCCGTGATGCCCGCCAGCTCCGCGCGTCCGCGGCCCGCGCTCACCACGCCCAGCGTGAAGTCCTGCTGGCCGGTGTAGCGGTGCAGCAGCACCTGGAACGCCGTCTGGAGCACCATGTTCGGCGTGGCGCCGTGCTCGCGCGCCAGCGTCTTCACCGCGCTCGCGACGTTCGCGTCCAGCCGGGTGGTGTGGACGCGGCCGTTGAAGGTCTGCGCCGGGGGACGCGGGTGGTCCGTGGGCAGGTCCAGCACCGGCAGCGTGCCGGACAGCTGCTCGCGCCAGTACTTCTCCAGCGCCTGGCCGCGAGCGCCGGTGAGCATCTCCGCCTGCCAGCGCGCGTAGTCCGCGTAGGTGCGCGCGGGCTGCGCCAGCGTGGGCCGCTTGCCCAGCTTGAGCGCCGGGTAGAGCGCGTCCAGCTCCTCCGCCATCACCGCCAGCGACCAGAAGTCGGTGACGATGTGGTGCATCGCGATGAGCAGCGCGTGGTCCTCCGCGGCCCGCGACACCAGCCGCACGCGCAAGAGCGGACCCTTCTCCAGGTCGAACGGGCGGCGGGCCTCGGCGGACAGGTGCTCCGCGACCTGCGCGTCGCTCCAGCCCTTCGTGTCCGTGGTGGTGAAGTCCAGCGGCAGCTCCGCGTGCACGCGCTGCACGGGGCCGGTGGCCGCCATGACGAACGTGGTGCGCAGGGCAGGGTGGCGGGCCACCAGCGCTTCGAAGGCGCCCTTCAGCGCGTTGGCGTCCAGCCCCGCGCGCACGCGCACCGCGACGGGCACGTGGTAGGCGGCGCTCTCCGGCGCGAGCTGGTGCATGAACCACAGCGCCTGCTGTCCGCCGGACAGGGGCGCGTCACCCGTGGCGGACGAGGCGGCCACCGCGCTCGAGGCCTGCTGGGACGGGGGCGCCGACATCAGCGTCACCACGACCTCCGCCAGCTTCGACAGCGACACGCCCTGGAGCACGTCCGACAGCGGCAGGTCGATGCCCAGCCCCGCGTCCACCGCGCTCTTGAAGTCCACCGCCATCAGCGAGTCCACGCCGTAGGCATGCAGCGGCTTCTGCACGTCCACCTGCGCGGTGGGCAGCCGCAGCACCTGCGCGGCCTGCTCCTGGAGGAACACCGCCACCATGGCCCGGCGCGCGGTGGCGTCTGTCACCACCGCCAGCATCTTCTGCAGCATGCTGGTGTCCGGGCCCACGGGCGCGGGCGCGGCGGCGGTTTCCGGGGCGGCGGTCTTCACGGTCTCGGGCGCGGGGGCGGGCGCGGCGGCGAGGATGCTCTTGTGCAGCGCCTCCAGCGTGTCCGCGACGTACTCCGCCCGGGTGGCGAAGCGCTGGATCTTGCCGCTGGACGTCTTCGGGATGGCGCCCGGCCCCAGCAGCACCACGCCCTGGGCCTGCAGGTCGTGTCCGGCCGCGACGGCCTGCCGGATGCCCTGCGCCAGCGCGTCCAGGTCCACGCCGTCGCGCTCCACCGCGCGGCGGTCCACCTCCGTCACGACGATCAGGCGCTCCTCGTCGTCCTGCTCGATGGAGAACGCCGCCGTGCAGCCGGGACGGATGGCGGGGTGGGCGGACTCCACCGTGCGCTCGATGTCCTGCGGGTAGTGGTTGCGCCCGCGGATGATGATCAGGTCCTTCAGCCGGCCGGTGACGAACAGCTCGCCGTCCGAGAGGAAGCCCAGGTCGCCCGTGCGCAGGAACGGCGTCGGGTCCCCCGTGCCGGCCAGCGGCTGCTGGAAGGTGGTCCGCGTCTGCTCGTCGCGGCCCCAGTAGCCCTGCGCGATGCTGGGACCGGCGACGCGAATTTCACCCACCTGGCCCGCCGGCAGCGGTGCGCCCGTCTCCGGATGCGCGATGACCAGGCGCTGATCCGTGAGGTTGCGGCCGGAGCCCACCAGCGTCTGTGCACCGGGGCTCGCCGCCTCCTTCGCCACCACGCGGTTGTCCTTCATCGCGCCCGCGTCCACGGTGCGCTGCACGGGCAGCTCGCGCTTGTCACCGCCGGAGGCGATGAGCGTGCCCTCCGCGAGCCCGTAGCAGGGATAGATGGCCTCCGAGCGGAACCCCTGCGGACCGAACGCCTCCGCGAAGCGCCGGAGCGTGTCCGGCATGATGGGCTCCGCGCCGTTGAAGGCCAGGTCCCAGTGGCTCAGGTCCAGCTTCGCGCGCTCCTCCGGCGTGGACTTGCGCACGCACAGGTCGAACGCGAAGTTGGGCCCGCCGCTCGTGGTGGCCTTGTAGCGGGAGATGGCCTCCAGCCAGCGCATGGGGCGCTTGAGGAAGTCCACCGGCGAGAACAGCGTCACCGGGAAGCCGCCGTACAGGGGCTGCAGGATGCCGCCGATGAGGCCCATGTCGTGGTACGGCGGCAGCCAGATGACGCCCTGGCTCTGCGTGGAGTGACCGAAGCACGAGTGGATCAGCTTCGAGTTGTGCAGCAGGTTGCCGTGCGTCAGCACCACGCCCTTGGGCGACGACGTGGAGCCGGACGTGTACTGGAGGAACACCCGCGTGTCCGTCGCCACGCCGGGGTCCTTCCACCCTTCGGCGACCTCCGCGTCCAGCGTGTCCGTGGCGATCCAGTGCAGCTCCCGCAGCTCCGGCGCCTGCTCGAAGAGCATCTCCCCCATGCCGTAGATGAAGTCGGTGGTGAGGGCGATGGTGGCCTGCGCGTCCTGGCTGATGGCCAGGAGGCGCGGCAGCGTGCGCGCCAGGCGCATGGGGTCCGGCGGATAGATGGGGACCGCGATCACGCCCGCGTACAGACAGCCAAAGAAACCGGCGATGTAGTCCAGCCCGGGCGGATACAGCAGCAGCGCCCGCTGGCCCTGGGCGCCGCGCGCCTGGAGCGCCGCCGCGATGGCGCGGGCCTTCTGATCCAGCTCCGCGTACGTCAGGTGCGCTTCATCCGTTTCCCCGTCCAGCAGGAACGTAAAGCCCCGACGGTCTCCCTGGGCGCTCGCGCGGACGCGAAGCAATTCAACCAGGGTGGAAAACGCAAGGTCAGAGACCGGGGAAGAACCGGGCGTGGTTCCAGTAGGCATGACGCGACTCCTGGGAGGCGGGGGTGTTCCGTGCACGGGGAGCACGGAGACGCGGATTCAGGGGCCGGGGCGCTGCTGTCTCCCGGCTAGACAGGAATTCAAAGGGTCAGTCGCAATCAGCACCCGCCGTGAAGGGGCGTTGTTTCGCGCATGTATCGCCTGACGCGCGTGCGAGCAATCCCCCCCCACCCACATTGGCGCCATTC
>NZ_RAWN01000143.1:0-26125 GCF_003668895.1 Corallococcus sp. AB045 | reverse complement strand
CCACGGCGGTGTCCAGGTCCATGCGGTGGCCGGGAGAGACGTACACGGGGCTGACGCCGGTGCGGGTGCGGACCGCCATGCCCACCACTTCTCCCTTATGGGTGATGGGGGACGTGGCGCCCCGCCTCTCCCAGCGAGCCCACCGTCCTCCCACCGAATGACGCGTCCCGCGTCGTGACGATGATGCTCTTGAGCCTCTATCAGGTGCTCAACCACTCCAGCTCCCGGGGCCAGCCCGGGAAGATGAGGTCCACGCCGTGAAGCTTCGTGTCCTGTTTCTCGTGGGTCTGGGAGTGCTCGGGGCTTCGGCGTGCCAGCAGGGCGGTGCCCCCGCCTCCAGCGCGCAGCCCACCCAGGCGACTCCCGCCAACGCCGCCGCCGCCGAGCCGCATGAGGCGGGCGCCAAGCTCAAGTTCAAGGATGGCGACGACCGCGAGCGCTTCTCGCTCAAGCCCAAGGACGACGGCGCGAAGCTCGTCGACGGCGCGGACAAAGAGGTCGCCCGCTACAAGTGGAAGGGCGGCGAGCTCAAGGTGTCCGGTCCGGAGGACACGGTGCTGGCCTATGTCACCGGCGGCCCGGACGCGTTCCAGGTGAAGGACGCCGCGCGCTCGGCGGTGCGCTACACGCTGACGCGCGAGGGCTCCGGGTGGGTGCTCACGGATGACCAGGGCATGCTGCTCTACACCGTGACAGCCGACGGCGGCGGCGCGTCCGTGAAGGGCGCTTCCGGCGCGGAGGCTGTTCACGTGAAGGTGCGCGACGGCAAGCTGTCCCTGCGCGACCCGTCCGGCAAGACGGTGCTCGCCACGAAGCAGCCGGTGTCGCCGGCAGCCGCCGCGTGCCTGGGCTTCGACTCGCTGGACCTGCCCCTGCGCATGGCCCTGCTCTTCCGCCTCCAGAACCCCGCGTCGCCCTGAGCCTCCCAAGCCATGTCCCCTTCCTTTGCTTCCGCGGAGCAGTGCCTGGAGACCTCCGGCTTCCTCTTCTCCCACCCGTGTGAGCGGGGGGCGACCACGCAGTGCATGCGCTGTCAGAAGCCCATCTGCCTGATGCACATGCGCACGCTCGACGGCGGGGAGGCGGTCTGCGTGGCGTGCGCGCGCGCCGCCGACAACGGCGACGAGAACCGCGACCTGTCCAACACCTCCGACGAGGACGACCCCAGCTACTACTACGAGGACTACGGCTACTACGGCCGCGACGCGTGGCGCGGCTCCGGCGCTTCGTCCTCGGGCAGCGACCCCAACGACTTCACCGAGGCCGACGGCGAGAGCGTGCGGCGCGAGGACGACGCCTCCTTCGAGGAGGACCTGGGCGGGAGCTGAGCGTGGCCGCGCGACGTCAGCACTGGCGCCTCTACGCGCTCGGCGGAGGCCTGGGGCACCTGACGCGCGCCGCGGCCCTGGCCCGCGTGGCCGTGGGACGGGGCCATGCGGTGGACCTCCTCACCAACAGCCCGTTCGCCCCCGGCCTGCCCCTGGAGTCGTGGCTGGGCCCTGGCGCCACCGTGCACCGCGTGGACTCGCGGCTGGACAAGGCCGGCACCGTGGCCGCGGTGGGCGCGTGGCTCGCGGAGTCCACACCGGACGTGCTGGTGGTGGATACGTTTCCCCGGGGATTGGCCGGGGAGCTGGTGACGCTGCTGCCCACCGTGCGCGCGCCGCGCGTGCTGGTGCACCGCGACCTGAACCCCGTCTACGTGGAGCGCTTCGACGTGGCCCACGCCGTGGACGCGTTCGACCTGCTCGTCGTGCCCGGTGAGGACGCGCCCTTCGCGCACCACCCTCGCGCGGTGCGGACCGCGCCGTGGCTGCTGCTGGACGCGGACGCGCTGCTGTCCCGCGAGCAGGCCCGGCGGCGGCTGGGCCTGGACGACGGGGACTCGCGGCCCGTGGTCGCGGTGATGGGCTGTGGCCGTCCAGAGGAGGTGGCGGAGGCCGGGGAGACCGTGAACCGGCTGCGGACGTTGCTGGCCGGACAGGCGGCGGTGATGTGGCTCGTCCCCACGGACCACGCGTCCGGGCTGACGGTCTGGCCAGCACTCGCGGTGATGCGGGGCGTGGACGTGCTGGTGGGCGCGGGCGGCTACAACACCGTGCAGGAGGCCCGGGCCACCGGGACGCCGCTGGTGGCCTGGGCCCGGCCCCGGCTCTATGACCGGCAGGCCCTGCGACTGACGGAGGCGGAGCGGGTGGGGGACGCGGTGGAGCTGGAGGCGAAGGTCGCGTCCCTGCTCCTACTCCCGGGATGGTACGACGCGCGCCCCTCGGCGTGGCTCAACGGCGTCCACGCGGCGGTGGAGGCCATCGAGCGCGTCGCGCGTTAGTGCTTGAAGCCCTGGTGGCCGGCGGCCGGCTCGATGCCGTGGGCCATGACGAAGTGGTACATCACCTGGGGGTCTTCCTTGGGGCCGCCCATCAGCTCCACCAGGAAGTGGCCCGCCTGCGGATCCGCGTCTGGATCCGGGGAGATGGAGACCTCGGAGACCTCGCGGCCCACCATCACCATCTCGCCCACCAGGGACTTGCCCTTGATGAGCTGGAGGACGTGCTGGCGCTCCTCTTCCATCAGCATCCAGTGGAAGTCGTCATGGTCGAACAACGTCATGTCGGGGGAGCCACACCGCAGGATGCAGTTGGTGTGCTCCTGGAGCCAGCGCCAGAAGGCATCGAAGTTCAGGGTGCGGGCCGGTGGGGCGAGCAGATCCATCGGGTGACCTCATCGAGAAGAGCGGGCGCCCGAACGCCGGGTGCGCATCGGGCCGCGTGTCCGTGCTGACTAACATGGCCGGGCCTCGGGAGGCCGGCTCCTTTTGGGGGCCTGTCCGGGGTGGGCCTGCCAGCATCCAGGCGCGAATCCACGATATCGGACGCTTGTTGCTTTCCTTGGGAAGAGGGCGACGACCACCGGGGTTGGCGCGGCCCGGAGGAAGGATGCGCGACCATGACAAAGCGGGAGGCCGGCCGGCGGTTCGCGTGGAGGCGGCGATGAGCCTGCGCGCCTTCTTTTCCACCGTGGTGGGTGGGCTGGTCCTGCTCACCGTGGTGTCCGCCACCCTGCTCGTGGTGCTGACGACCGCCCTGGAACGCATGGCTTCCACGCTGAGTGAATCCGTGGAAGGCGTCCGGCAGGCCGAGGAGCTGGAGGTGGACCTGCTCGTCCACTCGCGGTTGTTGTCATCGCCGGGGGTCCCCATGGTGGCGGACCCGTCGCGCGGGCGCTCGGCGCCCCAGCTTGAGGCCGACCTGCGCGGTCAGCTGTTGGAGATGCATGCCATCGCGTCCACCCGGGAGGAGCGCCAGAGCGTGGCGGAGGTGCAGCAGCAGGTCTTCGCCTACCTGGCCGCGCAGCATGCGCCGCTCGGTCCGGAGGTGACTCCGGCCCAGCACGACGCGTCGGCGATGGTTTCGCTGGACGCGGCGCTGCGCTCGCTGGAGCGCCTCATCGAGATCAACGTGGACCAGGCGCAGGCGGCCCGGCAGAGCGCCGCGCACTGGAGCGAGATGGCCAACCTGCTGGGTCTGCTGTTGGGCCTGCTACTCCTGGCGACGATAGGCCTGGTGGTCTTCTGGCTGAGGCGCTTCGCGCTGCGCCCGGTGACGGAGCTTCGCAGCGCGATGGCTGGCTTCGGCCGGGGTGGGCGGCACCTGCGCGCGCCCGAGGAGGGCCCGTTGGAGATCCGCGACATGGCCCACACCTTCAACGAGATGGCGGACAGCCTGACCCACCAGCAGGAGCAGCAGCTGGCGTTCCTGGCGGGCGTGGCGCACGACCTGCGCAATCCCCTGTCCGCGCTGAAGCTGTCCACCTCGCTGACGGGCCGCGGAGAGGTCACCCCGGAGCGGATGCAGCGCACGCTGTCGCTGGTGCGAAGGCAGGTGGCGCGCCTGGACCGGATGGTGGGGGACCTGCTGGACGCGACCCGCATCGAGGCCGGCAAGCTGGAGCTCCAGCCGGAGGTGCGCGACACGCGCGAGCTGGCGCGCTCCGTGGTGGAGCTGTACCAGTCCAGCGAATCCGGGCATACGCTGGAGCTGATGGTGCCGGACAGCGCGGTGCTGGTGCGCGCGGACCCCTCCCGGTTGGAGCAGGTGCTGAACAACCTGGTGAGCAACGCGCTCAAGTATTCCCCCTCGGGCAGCCGCGTGGAGGTGTCCGTGCGCGGCGACGGAGAGCAGGTGGTGCTGGCCGTGGCGGACCAGGGCATCGGCATGTCGCCGGAGGAGCTCCGGGGGCTCTTCATCCCGTTCCAGCGCGCGGGCAACGCGAAGCAGCGCGCACCGGGCGTGGGACTGGGGCTGTCGGTGTCGCGGCGGATCATCGAGGCGCACGGCGGCCGCATCGAGGTGGAGAGCCAGCCCGGCCAGGGCTCCGTGTTCCGCGTCCACCTGACCCGGGTGTCCGCCGGCCCGCCGAGGCCGCCCGAGCCCTCCGACGAGGAGGAGCGCGCCAGGGAGGGCTCCGGCGAGGACTCCGGCGCGGTGCACTGAAGGCCGGGACAACCGTTGCCTGAAGCGGGCCCGGGTGAAGCGGAGGGATGCGCCCGGGCGGGGCAGGGCGTACCTTGCGGCCCCATGTCAGGAGCCGTCTGGATGATGAAGCATTCCTACCGGGCCGTGCCGCTGGCCGCCGCCCTGCTGGTGCTGGGAGGGTGCGCGGGGCGCACGCAGACCGAGCCCCCCGTGTCCCCCGCCGAGCCCATGCGGGAGGCGCCGTCCTCCGTCGTCCAGTCCCAGGAGGGGGGCTTCAGCGTGACGTTCCCCGGCCCCGTCACCGAGGAGCGGCGCGTGCAGCCCACGGACGTGGGCGAGGTGACGCTGCACACGTTCATCGCCGCGCGCACGCAGGAGGACACCGCCTACTACGTCTCCTATACGGACTTCCCGCTCGCGGCGGTGGCGCAGGTGAGCCCGCGCGACGTGGTGGACCGCGCCAGCCAGGGCGCGCTGGAGGCACTGGGGGCGACGGCCATCACCGCGAAGACGCTGGAGCTGGAGGGCGGCTTCCCCGGCCAGGAGGTGGGGGGACTGTCCGGTCCGCGCCGCCTCCGGGGCCGCTTCTTCATGGTGGGCCCGCGCCTGTACCAGCAGCTGCTGCTGCACCCGGAGGGACGCGCGCCCCAGGACGCGGACCGCTTCTTCGACTCGTTCCGCCTGGACCCGGCCGTGGTGGGCAGGTTGAGCCAGCGGACGCCCGGCGGCTGAGGGCCTCGCTTTCAGTGCAGCGGGTGCACGAAGCGGCGCACCCCGGCGAGCAGGGCCTCGCGGTCGAAGGGCTTGGAGAGCACCTCGCGGATGGCGGGGTGGCGCTCCTCGCTGGAGCTGATGGCCATGACGGGCAGGTCCGCGAAGCGGGGCTCGCGGCGCAGGCTGTCCAGCAGCCGCCAGCTGTCCTTGCGCGGCGTCCACATGTCCACCAGCAGCAGCGCGGGGCACGGGTGCGCTTCCAGCCACGAGAGGGCCTCGTCGCCGTTCCCCGTGGCGGCGACGGTGTGCCCTTCGCCCAGGAGGATCTCCACGAGCGCGTCGCGCAGGTCGCTGTCGTCCTCGACGAGGAGGAGGGTGGGGGGCGTGCGGCTCATGGGCCCCGACGCATAGGGCAAGCACGACGGGAGTGACAGGGAACATCTGCCGGGTGCGACTGGTAGCGCGGGGCGCGCGCTTCATCGCTCATCGAACATGGCCTGGAGCACGCGCCAGGCGAGCTTCAGCTCGGAGCCGGAGCGGCACGCGAGGAAGTCGCAGATCTCCGCCACACCGTCAGTGCGCTCCAGGTCGAAGGAGTGGAAGAGCGTCTTGAGGGACACGTCCAGCCCCACGGACAGCTTGCCCAGCGTGTCGAGCGACGGAGAGAAGGCGCCCCGCTCGATGCGGCGGATGGCGTCCACGGACAGGTCACTGCGTTCGGCGAGCGCTTCCTGCGTGAGCGAGCGGCTGTTGCGCATGAGGCGCACGTGCTCGCCAAATCGCCGGTGGAGCTTCGTCCACGTTGTGAGCCGGTTCTTCGCCATAATCGCGGCGGATAATTTGGGGACGCGCCGCACCATGTGAAGGGACCCTGTTCGCGGCCGGACCCTGCATTCGCGTTGGCGTACGGGAAACCTGTTCTTCCCCGGGACTGGCGGGCCCGGACGTGCGGTCCAGGACGGATGAGATGTCCGGGATGCCACGCCGGGGCGGCTCGCGAGGCGGCCGAGCGTGGGGTCCAGAACATGCGTGTCCCCGGGCTTTCGTCTACGCTCGCGGGCCACATGACGGTTCTCGATGTCTCGCGAGGGCTCCGGCGGGCGGGGTTGCTCGCTGTCCTGGCGGGGGCCCTGCTCCCCGGGTGCGAGTCCCGCACACCCCCTCACCGTTTCCCCCTGACGACGACTCCCGCGACGGACTCCGTGCCGCCGCCGGAGCCCGGTGCCGCGCGGCCCGCCTCCGTGGAGGCGCGACCTTCCGCGCATCCTGAGTCCGCGGTGACGGGCGCGGGTGCTCCCCAGGTGGTGACTGCTTCCGCGAGCCTGCCCGCGCAGGCGCCAGGCAAGGCGCGGCCGGCGGCGCGCTCCGCGTTCCGCGTGCTGCCGCCCACCACCGGGCGTGCCGGACAGCTGCATGCGCTGGCCACGCGGCTGCAGGCTCCAGGCGGCACGGTGGAGGACCCCTGTCTGGAGCCGGGTGACACCGGCTGCGCGCGGTCCGCGCTGACGCCGTTCTTCACCGCGCTGGACGGGCTCATCCAGACTCCGGGGACGACGCCCACTGTCATCGCCGCGTTCGGCAATTCGCTCATCGCGGGGGACCGCATCGTGGACGTGGTCCGCGAGGAATTCGCGGCGGGCTTCGGCGGCGCGGGCCGGGGCGTGCTGCTGGTGGACCGCATGGCCCCCTACGGCGGACGGGGGCGCACGGCCGCCGTGAGCAACGGCTGGCAGCCGCGCACGCTGGGCGAATTGAAGGCGCCACCGCACCCGTTCGGCATCACCGGCGTGTACCACCTGGCCACCGAGAACCGCGCCCGGGGCCGCTTCAAGCTGGAAGGCGAGCCGCGTGGGACGCTGTGGTGGAAGGACGTGAAGGGCGCGGGCCGCCTCGTCGTGTCCGTGGACGGCGCGGTGCTGACGCGCACGGAGCCCCAGGAGGACGGTGCCAGCCGCACCACGTCCTTCGACCTGCCCGCGGGCGCGAAGTGGCTGGACATCACCGCGGAAGGCAAGGGTGCCATCGTGCAGGGCGTGGTGCTCCAGAAGGACGCGCCCGGCATCGTGCTGGACATGTTGGGCGTGCCGTCCGCGGATGCCACGCTGTATGCCCGGCTGGAGGAGGACGCGCTGAAGGCGCAGCTTTCCCAGCGCGACCCGAAGCTGCTGCTCTTCTTCCTGGGTGGCAATGAATCCAAGCGCCTGGAGTGGAAGCGCACGGACCTGCCCACCGTGCGCCAGGACCTGGCCTCGCTCCTGCGCCGCGCCCGCGCCGCCGCGCCCGGCAGCGCGTGCCTGGTGGTGGGGCCCATGGACGCGGTGCAGGACGGGCACGCGAAGGGCAAGCCCCTGACGCAGCGGCCGTTCCTGGAGGCCGCCATCCAGACGGAGCGCGAGGTGGCGCTCGCCGAGGGCTGCGGCTTCTTCGACCTCTATGCGGCGATGGGCGGCGCGGGTTCGCTCGCGCGGTTCAACCAGGCGGGGTTCATGCACGACGACCTGGTGCATCCGCGCGGTCATGGCCTGGACCTGCTGGGGCAGTTGGTCTCGGACGCGCTGCTCGCGGGCTGGGTGAACGAGGGCGCGGTGCCGGCACCGGCGCTCACGACCTCGCGTGAAGAGGCATCGGACACCGGTGCGAGCAGCCAGACCGCGGAGGCGGTGCCATGAAGCGGCTCTTCGTCGCGCTGTGGTTGTTGGTGCAGGCAGGGCCCGCGTTCGCGCAGGCGTCCGCCGAGAAGCCCGCGTCCGTGGCGCAGGCACCCGCGCCGTCCGAGTCTGGTGAGAAGCCCGCGTCTCCGCCGGAGTCCAGCGCGAAGGTCGCGCTGGAGCCGGACGCGAAGGCCTCCGAGTTCCCTCCAGAGGTGCAGCGTGCGCTGGACTCGCTGGTGCGCGCGGACCTGAAGCAGGGCCCCACCGCGGGCCTGTCCGTGGGCGTGATGCGGGGCGGCCAGCGGTGGATGAACGGCTACGGCTACCGCGACGTGGCGAAGAAGCTACCGGCCACGGTGCGCACCACGTACCGCATGGCGTCCATCACCAAGTCCTTCACGGCGGTGGCCGTGATGCAGCTGGCGCAGGCGGGCAAGCTGGACCTGGACGCGGACATCCACACGCTGGTGCCCGAGTACCCGGTGAAGCAGTGGCCGGTGACGGTGCGGCAGTTGTTGGGCCACCTGGGCGGGGTGCCCACCTACGACAGCCCGAGCGCCGGCAACAACACGAAGCCGGTGACGACGAAGGAGGCCATCGGCCTGTTCGCGGACCGGCCGCTCGTGTCGGAGCCGGGCACGCGCTACCTGTACACGACGTGGGGCTTCAACCTGCTGGGCGCGGCGGTGGAGACGGCCTCCGGCCAGTCCTATCGCGAGTACCTGCGCGACCACGTCTTCGGCCCCGCGAACATGAGCCACGCGGACGTGGATGAAATCAGCACGCGCGACGCGCAGCAGGCGGTGGGCTACCGCGTGTCGGGCGCCACGCTGAAGCCGTCGCGCTTCCTGGACGTCACCAGCCGCTTCGGTGGCGGTGGCACGCGCGCGACGGTGGAGGACCTGCTGGGCTTCGCGCGCGCGGTGCTGGACCACAAGCTGGTGACGCGCGAGACGACGGGCCGCATGCAGGCGTCGATGGTGACGCGCGACGGGCACATCACCGATTACGGCATGGGCTTCGCGACCTATCCGCTGCGGGGCCACTACATCGTGGCGCACGCGGGCGGTCAGCCGGAGACGACGACGCTGCTGGTGCTGCTGCCGGCGGAGGACACGGCCATCGCGCTCGCCACCAACGTGGAGGACGAGGCGAAGCGGCTGCGCCGGCTGTCCATCCGGTTGATGGAGACGGTGCTGGACGAGGGCGCGCCGGGCCGGGGCGGCCACTTCACGGACCCCGTGGACGCGGTCGTCTACGAGGGCATGGGGCGGCTGGCGAGCTACGGGCTCGCGTACCACGACTGGGCCACGCGCGGGCCGGGCACGCTGCCGCCGGAGACGGACCTGGCGACGGCGTTCGCGAAGGTGTCCTCGCTCTTCGAGCGGGCGCAGATTGCCCGGGACGGCCGGGGTGCGATGGAGCGGATCCGCGGCGCGCACGAGCCGCGCGCCGAGTCGCTCTTCATCCGCGTGGGCGCGCACATGGCGGCCACGGTGGAGCGGGCGATGGGCGCGGAGCGGCTGCGCGCGTACCGGACGCAGGGCGCGGCGGGCTTCTTCGCGGACTACCTGGCGGCGTGTGAGACTCTGAAGTGTCCGGAGGCGGAGCGCTTCAGTTCCTCCGTGCGGAGCGACGTGGCGCGCTTCGTCGCGGGGTGGAAGCGCGCGGAGGTGCCGGCGCTGAAGCGCACGCGCCTGGAGGCGGCGAAGGATCCGGAGCGGCTCTGGCCCTCGCTGAAGGAGGCGGCGGTGCGCGCCCCCGCGGTGCGGCCCGATTACACGGATGAGCTGCTGACGCTGGCGGACCGCGCGAAGCGGAAGCCGGTGGACCGGATGCGTTGGCTGGAGCGCGCGACGGAGCTGCATCCGGAGTCGATGGACGCGCACCTGGCGCAGGCGGTGGGGTTGCTGGAGGCGGGCCGGGAGCCGGAGGCGGTTCCCCACGTGCGTGAGGCATTCGAGACGCCGGAGGGGTCGCTGGTGTTGTCGCCCTCGGGCTTCCTGAAGCGGCTGCTGGACACGCGTTCGCCAAAGGTGGCGCGGGGCCTGTTGCGCGCGGCGGTGACGCTGCATCCGGACGCACCGGAGCTGTGGGACGCGCTGGCGAAGCGCGAGCGGGCCCTGGGCGATGCGGGCGCGGCGAAGACGGCGTTGGCCCAGGCGAAGCGGGCCCGCCAGGTCCGGGCCGCGCAGGAGGCCCGGGCTCCGAAAGCGCAGGGTGTCGTGGCCCCGGTGGGCAACGCGCCAGCGCAGGACAAGGCTGGGAGCACGTCCCCCTCGGTGCCGGTGGATCCGGAGTCCGCGCCGGAGCCGTAGCACCCGCGAACCGGGCATCCCGGGAAGGCACGGCTCCCGAGCCTCTGGACATGGATGCTGTCCCCAGGGTTGAGAAGGTGAGAGCCCTGGGGGCGCCTCCCCGGCGCCGGCGGGCCGTGGAAACCTGTCCGACAGTCGGACAGGTTCTTGAACTACGCAGCCGGGGCCCTCTGCTCCAGCCGAGCTGCGGAACCGAGTCCGACAGTCGGACAGGTTCTGGATCCATGCGGCTGGGGCCCTTCGCTTCAGCCGGACTGCGGAAACCAGTCCGACAGTCGGACAGGTTCTGGGTCCACGCGGCTGGGGCCCTCTGCTCCAACCGGGCCACGGAAACTTGTCCGACAGTCGGACAGGTTCTGGATCCATGCGGCTGGGGGCCTCCGCTTCAGCCGGACTGCGGAAACCAGTCCGACAGTCGGACAGGTTCTGGGTCCACGCGGCTGGGGCCCTCTGCTCCAACCGAGCCACGGAAACTTGTCCGACAGTCGGACAGGTTCTGGGTCCACGCGGCTGGGGGCCTCCGCTCCAATCGGGCCGCGGAAACCTGTCCGACAGTCGGACAGCTTTTGGAACCGCGTGGCCCGGGAGCCTCCGCGCCAACCGGGCCGTGGAACCGAGTCCGACAGTCGGACAGGTTCTGGAAGGGCTCGGCCACGGGGCCTCCACTTCGGCCGGACCGCGGAAACTTGTCCGACAGTCGGACAGGTTTTGGACGACCGCAGCCCGGGGGCCGCTCCATCGGCTGCGCGCGTGACGGAGGCCGAGCCGTGCGAGGATGCGCGGCGATGACGCCTTCCTGTCCTTCCTGTCAGGCCCCCTTCACCCCCGGCGCGGAGACGTGCGCGCGGTGCGGGGCCTCGCTGCTGGTGGCCCCGGCTCCCGGCGGCGCCGAGCCCGTCTGCGCCGTGCACCCCGAGTGGCGCAGCGTGGCCGCCTGCCCGCGCTGTGGCGCGTTCGCCTGTGCCCGCTGCCTGCGCCAGGGCCCGGAGGGCACCGTCTGCGCCACCTGCCTCGAACGTGAACCCCTGGGCCAGCTGCCCTGGGACCAGCGCGCGGAATTGGGGACGCTCAAGGCGTTCTGGCGGACGTGCTTCGGCATGTTGATGCGGCCCACGGAGACCCTCCGGGGCGTCAACCCCGACGCGCCCGTGAGCAGCTCCATGGGCTTCGTGATGCTGTCTGCAATCTCCGGCTTCCTGTCGACGGGCCTCGTCTACACCGCGCTCATCGGCGTCATCATGGGGTTCGTCCCCGAGACGGAGACGAGCGGCGCGGATCCGAAGGCCGTGAGGCTGTGGATGACCGTGGGCATGGCGGCCTGGACGGTGCTCATGCCCGTGTTCAGCACCGGCATGACCCTGGTGAACGCGGGCCTGGACCACCTCATCCTCCGCATGGGCGGCGTGGAGCGCGGCTTCTCCGTGACCATGCGCGCGCACGCCATCTCCCAGGCGCCGTACATCGTCGGCGTGATTCCCTTCGTCGCCGTGTACGCCGCGCCCTTCTGGGCCATGGGCCTGCGCGCCTTCACCTACCGCACGCTGCACCGCACCAACTGGGGCACGGCGCTCGCGGGCGCGCTCCTGGTGCCCGTGCTCTCCTGCTGCCTCTGCGGCGGCGTCTACGGTGCCATCGTGTTCGCGGCCCTCAAGAGCACAGGGCAGGTTTGAGGCACGTCTCGCGCGGCTACCGCTGCCCGGTCGCCGCCGTGGCCCCGTGCGGCACCAGCGACGACGGCTCCGGCCAGAAGCGCGCGCTCCGGAAGCCGTCGAAGGACGCCGCCAGGCGCCGTGAGCCCAGGTCGTAGACGCGCGCCTGCGTCTCGCCCGCGAGCATCAGCAGGTCTCCGCGCGCCATCGCCCGCACGGGGCTTCGGGCGGGCAGGGCGAGTCCCTCGGGTTCGCCCAGGTGGCCGTCCTCCATCTCCCAGCGCACCGGCATCATCAGCGCGGTCTGCTCGCCCGCGGTCTGCCACGCGAACAGCGGACCGCCGCGCGACTCCACGCGCGCCCAGCCGCCGAACACGTCGTGCCCCCGGTCGGGCACCACCGCGTCGAGCCGGACCGCGTCCTGGCTGCCCTCGTCCAGGCCCTGCGCCGCCAGCGCCTCCAGGTCCCCGGCCACCGTGGAGGACACCAGCATCTCCGTGGTGGCGAGCGCGAACACCGCGTCCGCGTCACCGCGCGTGGCCACCGTCTCGATGCGCTTCCACGCCCCCGCATCCAGCCGGTACGCGTGCGCGAGCCCCGCGCCCTCGTCCAGCTCCGGGATGGGGATGCGCCGGCCCTCGAAGAGGAAGACGTCGTCGCGCCGCACCAGCTCACCCGTGTGCGCGGTCAACGCCACCAGCCGCCCCACCGAATCGAACCCCACCGCGCCCGTCAGCCCCTCCTCCGGCAAGAGCTGCGCCGAGCCCTGTCCGGACGTCAGGTCCACCGTCCACACACGCCCAGGCCCCCGAGCGCTGCCGGCCGGGTCGCGCACCGCCGCGTGCTGGCCGTCCGGGCTCCACGCGAGCTGCAACCCGTCACACGCCGCGTCCACCGTGACGAGCGCCCTGCGTCTGCCGTCTGACTCCAGCCGCAGCCAGGTACAGCCCGAAGGCGCCGCGTCCTGGAGCACCGACAGCGAGAACGGCGCCACCTTCACCGGCGCGGCCACCGGCACGGCGGCGGGCACGGCCGGGGAGGCCTCCGGGGGCTTCTGGCAGGCGCTCACGAGGAGCAGGGCGCTGAAGAGGCTCGAGGTGCGGACCATGTTGAACTCCACCCGGAAAAAGATGACCTCAAAGGAATATGTCAGAGCCCCGGGTGCGAGCGGAAGTCACTCGGGGTCCACATGGTGGGGACCGGACGGAGCCCTCCATCTCTGCTCGAGCCATGGCCAAACCATGACGAACACAGGGAGGAGCCAAGGCCCAGAGGCATCCATGACCCCGTAGGTTGACCGTCCGTGTCCGCGGGCCCCCTCCCGCGGGTCAACCCTGGAGCGCGTCATGCCCCAAGCCGTCCCTCGCTTCGTCCCGGTGTTGTTCCTGGGCTGTACGGCGGTCGTCCTGCTCACGGCGGCTGACGTACCCAAAGCCGCCCCGCCGCCCGTCACACGGTGGACGGCGCGGCCCTCCGAAGCGGGCCGCATCGCCAGGGTGGAGGCGGGCCTCGCGCCGCTGGCCTTGCCGGGGGAGAAGCCCCAAGCCCTCGACGTGCGGCGCTGGATGGCGCTGTACCGCATCCCGGGGCTGAGCGTGACGGTGTTCGACAAGAACGCCGTGGTGTGGAGCAAGGCGTATGGCGTAACGCAGGCCGGCGGCAAGGACCCCGTCACGCTGGAGACGCTGTTCCAGGCCGCGTCCATCAGCAAGCCGGTGACGGCGCTGGCCGCGCTGCGCGCAGTGGAGCAGGGCCAGGTGTCGCTCGACGCGAACATCAATGATGCGCTGAAGACCTGGAAGGTCCCCGACAACAGCTTCACGTGCGAGCAGAAGGTGACGCTGCGCCGGCTGCTCAGTCACAGCGCGGGGCTCACCGTGCACGGCTTCCCCGGCTACGGCGTGGGAGAACCCCTGCCCACGCTCCAGCAGATCCTCGACGGTGAGAAGCCCGCGAACACGGAGGCCGTGCGCGTGGACAAGGTGCCCGGCACGGAGGCCCGCTACAGCGGCGGCGGCTACGTCGTCGTCCAGGCGCTGCTCACGGACCTGGCGAAGAAGCCCTTCCCCCAGCTCATGAAGGAGGCGGTGCTGGACCCGGTGGGGATGAAGCACAGCACGTTCGAACAGCCGTTGCCCCCGGCGCTCGCCGCGCGCACGGCCGCGGGCACGCGCGCGAGCGGAGAGGCCGTGGAGGGCCGCTGGAAGGTCTACCCGGAGCTGGCGCCCGCGGGGCTGTGGACGACGCCGTCCGACCTGGCGCTCCTCCAACTGGAGGTGGCGAAGGCGAAGGCCGGCGAGTCGAAGCGCGTGCTGTCGCAGGCGATGACGCATCAGTTGCTCACGAAGCAGTCCGGGCCCTACGGGCTGGGCTTCATGCTGGAGGAAGCGCCGGACCGCTTCAGTCACGGGGGATGGAATGACGGCTTCACCGCCACGGTGGTGACGCTGGGGGACACCGGCAGCGGCGTGGTGCTGATGGCCAACTCGGACAACGGCGTGCTGCTCTTCGAGCGGCTCATCGCGAGCATCGCCGCGGAGTACGGCTGGGGGCCCCTGCCGGACCACCTCGAGTCGCCGGAGATGACGGCGGACCTGCTCTCGCGGGTGAAGGGCGCGGACGCGGTCATCGCCTGGGCACGGAAGACGAAGGGGAGTGGCCTGCCGCCGCAGGTGCTCACCCAGGTGGGGTACGGGATGATGATGTCCGGCAAGACGGAGGACGGCCTGAAGGTGTTCCAGGAGAACGCGGCCCTCTTCCCGGACGACGCGGAGGCGCAGGGCGGCCTGGGCATGGCCTACATGCAGGCCGGCAAGAAGGCCGAAGCGCTCGCCGTGTACCAGAAGCTGCTCAAGGCGGATCCGAAGAACGAGCGCGCCATGCAGGCCGTGAAGACGCTGAGCGCGAAGCCCTGAGCGCCCGCGCGCGAGAGGCCCGCGCCTACAGCGTCATGTACGCGCGGGCCGCGGGCACGGAGTAGAACTTCCCCTCCGGCAGGATGTACGCGGTGAGCTTGCCGCCGTAGACGCAGCCGGAGTCCAGGCCCACCGCGAAGGGGTGCTTCTGCAGGCCGCGCATGGCGTCGTGGCCGAAGAGGACCAGCTCCGGGCCCTGCCACAGGCTGCCCCACGGCTCGCCCGCCTCCAGCCGCTTCGACGGCGTCCCGTCCGCCGCGATGCTGCGCAGGTTGAAGAGGAACTCCTCCTTCTGCTCCTCGAGCGGCACCCCCGGCACCAGCCCCGCGTGCACCGCCAGCGCGTTCAGGTCCGGGAAGCGCAGGTAGGAGGGCAGCCGCTCCATCCAGGCCCAGTCCGCGGCGCTCAGCGTGTCCAGCACCTGCCGGTGCTCCGGCTTGAGCTTCTTGCCCTTGGACGCGTGGCCTCCGTGCCAGCGCAGCACGTGCGCGTCGTGGTTGCCCTTCACCGCCTGGAAGCCGTGCTCGCGCGCCCGCCGCACCACGCCCGCGGAGTCCGGCCCCTTCGCCACCAGGTCGCCCACCAGCACCACCCGGTCGCCGGGCTGCCAGTCACACGCCTTCAGGAGCGCGTCCAGCTCACTGGAACAGCCGTGCACATCTCCGATGAAGAGCGTTCGCATCCTCCACCCTCTTTAACGCACTGGCCTCGAATGCCCCGCCCGGAATCTCGGGCACCTCGCGCGGGGACGAGGCGTCGCGCGCCGCGTTACTCGGAGGGCGTGCGCAACAGCCGGCTCAGGCTCACGTCCAACTGGCTGGAGATGAGCCGCAGCACGCTGTCCAACTGCGAGCGCGTCAGCCGCAGCCGCTCCGTCAGCCGCTGCCGCGTCCCGTCCAGCAGCTCCTCCTGCGCGCCCACCACCCACCGCGCCGCCGTGGAGCGGTGCACGCCGTACAACGCGCCCAGTTGGTCGATGCCCAACCCGTCCAGGTACTTCAGCCGCAGGAAGTTGCGCTGCCTCGCGGACAGGGCCGCCAGCGCCGCCTGGAACGACGCGCTGAACTCCGCGCGGTACGTCTGCTTGAGGTACGCGAGCTCCGGGTCGTCCCCCGGCGCCACCAGCATGGACAGGTCGCCATCCTCCGAATGCGCCTGCCCCGAGCGCTGACGCTGCCAGTCGAGCGCCAGCCACAGCGCCGCCGCGCGCACCCAGCCCGCCAGCGGCCCCGTGCCCGGGTACGCCGCCAGCCGCGCCGGGGCCTCCGCGCTGCCCACCATCATCCGCTGCCGCAGCGCCTGACGGACCTCATCCAGCCCGGCCGGGGGCAGCTTCAGCCGCGCCACCGCCGCGTCCACCTCCGGCATCAGGCGCTCCTCGAACGTGGCGAGCGCCGTGGGCAGCCCGTCCGCCGCCGCCCGGGCCAGGTACACGTCCGCCATGTGCAGCTTGCCCCAGGCGTCCTCGTGGCCGTCCGCGGGCACCAGGCGCGCCAGGTGCGCCGCGAAGCGCGGTCCCTCCAGGGGGATGTCCGGCCAGGACTGCCGGGCCGCTTCCAGGGCCTGGGCCAGCCGCTCCTGGAGGACGGAGAGGGCGCCTGCCGGCTCCGTCTTTCCTCGGGCGGTCACGAAAGCCTGGGCTAAGGGCAATTCAGGTGCGGCCACGGCAGGGGACACTACCACCGGCCCCTGTCGCGCCGCCGGGTCACCCGACATGTCGCGCGGAGGCTCCCACCTGTCAGGTGTCCCCCGGGACACGCTCCCGGGCCGCGCGTGTCCACCCGAGCACGCCCCCCTGGCCGTGCGGGGCGCCCCCGCTCCACCCTCGTCCGCCCGAGTGGCATCCAGCCGGCGTCCAACCCCCTGTGGCCCTCCGGCCACGGCCGCCCATGGCCTGGGCTTTGCTGGTAGAGCCTTCCGGGACTGGGCTGGTGCGGAGGTGTGAACGTGGAAGAAGTCGGTGTGGGGCTCGGAGTTGGGCCCGGTGACGCGGTGTACTCCTCGTGGCTGGAGGTGAGCGCATCCCACCTCAGGCATAACGTGGCGGCGTTCCGCGCGCTGGAGTCCACCGGCCCCACGCCCCGGGCGCTGGGCGCGGTGCTCAAGGGCAACGCCTACGGCCACGGCCTGGCCCAGGTGCTGCCGCTGGTGCACGCGGGTGTGGACGTCCTCTACTTCATCGCGCCGCAAGACGCGCTCACGGTGCGCGCGCACGAATCCGCGCACGGTCTGCCCGCGCGGCAGGTGGTGGTGCTGGGCGCGGTGGCCCCGGAGGAGGCCGTCGTGCTGGCGCGCGAGGGCATCGACGCGGTGGTGGCGGACCGCTCCTGGGCGGACGCGGTGCCGGCCTTGCGCGCCGCGAAGCTGCCGCGCCCCCTGCGCGTGCACGTGCACATCGACACGGGCCTGGGCCGCGAGGGCTTCACGTTGGATCAGCTTCCGCGCGAGACGGCGTTCCTCGCGGAGGCGCCGGACGTGTTCGAGCCGGTGGGCGTGCTCAGCCACTTCGCCAACACGGAGGACGTGACGGAGCAGGCGTACGCGCTGGCGCAGTTGGACGCGTTCGAGACGGCGCTGGCGCACCTGACCGCGCAGCTGAAGCCCGCGAAGCCGTTGCAGCGGCACATCGCCGCGAGCGCCGCGGCGCTGGTGCTGCCCCGGGCGCGCTACGAGGCGGCGCGCGTGGGCATCTCGCTGTACGGCCTGTGGCCCTCGCCGGAGACGCGGCTGTCCGCGCGGCTGGTGCTGGGCGAGCTGCCGGTGCTCAAGCCGGTGCTGTCGTGGCGGTGCAGGAGCCAGGTGGTGAAGTGGCTGCCGGCGGGCGCCTACGTGGGCTACGGCTGCACGTACCGCTGCCCGGAGCCCACGCGCATCGCTGTGTTGCCGGTGGGCTACTACGACGGTTATCCGCGCCTCGCGTCCGGCAAGGCTCACGTGCTGGTGAACGGGCGGCGGTGCGCGGTGCTGGGCCGCGTGATGATGAACCACCTGATGGTGGACGTGACACGCGCCACGTCCGACGAGCGCCCGGTGACAGCCACGCTCCTGGGCCGCGATGGAGAAGAGTCCGTGTCCGCCGAGTCCCTGGCCGGCTGGGCGCAGACCATCCACTACGAGCTGGTGACGCGCCTGGGCGCGCACCTGCGCCGCGTCGTCGTGGAGTAGCGCGGCCCACCGGATCGCACCTCCGGTGCCTCCTCGCGGTCGGTGGGGCCGGGAGGGCCACTGGCATCGCGCATGCCGGACCACGCCCTGGCGCTCGCGCCGCGCGAGCACCTGGCGTCGCGGGCTACTTCTGCGGTGTGCCCTCGGTGAGGCCCGGCGAAGGCGCGGTGACGAGCGCCGGAGGCTGCACCTTCCAGCGGCGGTGCAGCCACAGCCACTGCTCCGGATGCCGGCGGATGGCGCGCTCCATCGCGGCGGTGACCCGCGCGGTGTGCTCGGTGATGGGGTCGGCGCACTCGCCGGGCTGCGGCGGGAGGATGGGGCCCTCCACCTCCAGCTTGTAGCGCGCCCCCGGGCCGGGAGGCCGCACGCCCATCACCACGAACACCGGTACGCCCGTGCGCTCGGCGGCCACCGCCATGGCGGGCGTCGTGGACGCGAGCCGGCCGAAGAAGGGCACGAACACCGCGGACTTCGCGGGCAGCGCCTGGTCCAGCAGCATGTACGCGGACTCGCCGCGGTTCACCGCGTCGGTAATCTCCTGAATCGCGCCCTTCGGGTAGATGAGCCCCGCGCCCGCGCCCAGCCGGTTCACCGCGATGCGCGTGTTCAGCGCGCCCTTGAGCGGACGCACCAGCGCGTTGAGCGGGATGCCCCAGCGGATCAGCATCTGGCCCACCAGCTCCCAGTTGCCGAAGTGCGCCGTCACCAGCAGCGCGCCCTTGCCCGTGGCCACGTGCGCCTTCAGCGCCGCCCACGCCTCCTCGCCCTCGATGCCCTGCTGGTCCCAGTCCGGCGTCATCCGGTCCCCGGACGGCAGCGACTCCACCACCACGCGCGCCATGGTGAGGTACGCGCCCCGCGCGATGTCGTGACGCTCGGCTTCACTCTTCTCCGGCATCGCCTGCGCCAGGTTGTCCAGCGCCACCTTGCGGCGGATGCCCAGCATGTAGGCCAGGTTCGCCACGAAGCGTGCGAGCGCATCCCTCGCTTTCGGTGACAACGCGGTGAGCAACGCCCAGACGCCGCGCGTCAGGAACGCCACGATGGGGCCCGGCGGCGAGCCGATGATGCGGCGCAGGTGCTCCGGCGGTCTTTTCCCCTCGGGAGGGGTGTTCGTTTGCGATGGCAGCGGATGCGAAGAGAGGGGAGCGGACACGGCGGCGCACTCCATCGCGAACACGACCTGACAGCAAGGCCACGGACCGCTCGCACGTCGCTACCTTGCCAGGCTGCTCTGGTCCACACTGCGCGGCCATGCCCAACCTGCTCCGTCCGGTGGCCCTGGCCACCGCAACCTTCCTTGCGGCATGCGGTGCCCGACAGGGTAACGCTCCCGCTCCTGGTGCCGTTGAAGCGCCGCCCGCCATCCAGGCTGCCGCCGCGCCCAAACCTCCCACGCTGCGCCTGCCAGAGGACGTGCGGCCCACGAAGTACGCCATCGTCTTGAAGATGGATCCGAAGGCGGAGTCCTTCGAAGGCACCGTCGACGTCATGCTGGAGGTGGCCAAGGCCACGAACGTCATCTGGATGCACGGCAAGGGCCTCATCGTGAAGGAGGCCACGCTGGAGCAGGGGGGCGTCACGCAGACGCTCAAGGCCTCCTCCTCCGGCGAGGACTTCCTCGGCCTGACGTTCGAGAAGCCGCTGGCCGCGGGCGGCGCGAAGCTGCACCTCACGTACACGGGCACCGCGTCCGAGCGCGAGACCTCCGGCGCCTTCCGCGTCAACGAGGGCGGCGACTGGTACATCTACACGCAGTTCGAGCCGCTGGGCGCGCGCCGCGCCTTCCCGTCCTTCGACGAGCCCGGCTTCAAGGTGCCGTGGCAGCTCACCTTCCACGTGCCGGAGGGCAACGTGGCCGTCACCAACACGCCGCAGCTGGCGGAGGAGAAGGGCGCGGACGGCTGGCGCATCTACCGCTTCGCCCCCACGCAGCCCCTGCCCAGCTACCTCATCGCCTTTGGCGTGGGCCCGTTCGACTTCCTGCCCGCGCGCGACGCGGGGCAGAAGCAGGTGAAGACGCGCATCATCACGCCGCGCGGCCGGGCGAGCGAAGGCGCGTGGGCCGCGAAGGTGACGCCGGAGATCCTGGAGCGCCTGGAGGGGTACTTCGGCATCCCGTACGCGTACGAGAAGCTGGACGTGCTCGCGGTGCCGCTGATGGGCGGCGCCATGGAGAACCCGGGCCTCGTCACGTTCAACTCGCGCCTCATCCTGGCGAAGCCGGAGGAGGACGCCGTCTGGCGCCAGCGCGCGTTCGCGAATGTGCAGGTGCACGAGCTGGCGCACCAGTGGTTCGGCGACCTGGTCACCCTGGCGTGGTGGGACGACCTGTGGCTCAACGAGTCCTTCGCCTCGTGGATGACCCCGCGCATCGTGGAGTCGTACCAGCCCACGTGGGACGCGCCGGTGGAGCGCGTGCAGTCCCGCAACGACGCGCTGGACGCGGACAGCCTGGTCGCCGCGCGCTTCATCCGTCAGCCCATCCAGAACGCGGGTGACATCCAGAACGCCTTCGACGGCATCACCTACGGCAAGGGCAGCGCGGTGCTGGCCATGGCGGAGACGTGGCTGGGCCGCGACGTCTTCCAGAAGGGCATCCAGCGCTACATCCGCGCGCACGCGGGCAAGAACGCCACCGCGAAGGACTTCCTGGACGCGCTGTCCGCCGAGTCCGGCAAGGACGTGTCCCTGGTGATGAACAGCTTCCTGGACCAGACGGGCGCGCCCTTCATCACCGCGACCCTGCTGTGTGACGGCGGCAAGCCGCGCGTGGCCCTCACCCAGGAGCGCTACATGCGCCTGGGCTCCAAGGCCCCGGAGGCGCAGTCGTGGAAGGTGCCGGTGTGCGTGAAGTACCCGGGCGCGGGCAAGGACGCCACCGCGTGCACGCTGATGACGGAGGCGAAGGCGGAGATCGCCCTGACGGAGGCGAAGGCGTGCCCGGCGTGGGTGTTCCCCAACGCGGACGGCTCGGGCTACTACCGCATGCGCCTGGCGGGTGATGCGCACGCGAAGCTGATGAAGTCCGGCCTGACGAAGCTGTCGCGCGCGGAGCGGGTGGTGCTGCTGAGCGACTCGCTGGCGCTGGCGAAGGCGGGGCTCATGCCCGCGGCGGACGCGCTGCCGCTGCTCACCGGCGTGGCGGAGGACCCGGACCGGCAGGTGCTGGAGGCGGGCCTGGAGCTGATGGACCTGGTGTCGTCGCGGCTGCTCCCGGAAGCGCAGGACGCGGACCGCGCCCGCTACGTCCGGGACACCTTCGGGCCGCGCGCGCGCAAGCTGGGCTTCAAGCCGCGCGCCGGTGAGAGCGAGGACATGCGCCTGTTGCGTCCGCGCCTGCTGGAGCTCGCCGGCAACGAGGGCAATGACCCGAAGCTCATCGCGGAGGCGCGCACGCTGGCGGAGCAGTGGCTCAAGGACCGCAAGGCGGTGGCGCCGGACGTGGTGGGCGCGGTGCTCGCCATCGCGGTGGAGCACGGGGACGCGGCCCTGCACTCGAAGCTGATGGAGGCCCTGCGCGGGGAGCAGAGCCGCTACCAGCGCCAGCAGCTCCTGGGCGGCCTGTCCCACACCACCGACCCGAAGCTCGTGAAGGCGAACCTGGAGCTGCTGCTCGACCCGAAGCAGGACATGCGTGAGAACCTGTGGCTCCTGATGGGCGCGTCGCGCGACGCGCGCACCCGCGACACCGCGGTGGAGTTCCTGAAGGCGAACTTCGACACGCTGGTGGGCACCGACGACAAGCCGGGCCTGCTGCCGGAGGGCATGGACTCGCGGCTGCCGTACATGGGCGCCGGCTACTGCGACGCGGGCAAGCGCCAGGAGGTGGCCGCCTTCTTCGAGCCGCGCGTGGACAAGGTGCCCGGCTCCGAGCGCGTGCTGCGGCAGGTGCTGGAAATCGTGGACCAGTGCATCGCGCTGAAGGAGGCCCAGGGCGCGAGCATCGGGGCCTTCCTGACCGGCAAGCCGGTCAAGACGCCGCAGGCGCCGCCCGCGCCCCGGTAGTCCGTCCCTGAAACGACACCGGGTCCGCGTGACATGCACGCGGACCCGGGGGTGATGCCTTCGTCGCGGCGGGGAGCCCTACTTCCGGCCGCGCGACATGAAGGACATGAAGGCTTCCTTCGCTTCGTCGGAGGCGAGGCGCTGGACGAACTCGGCGCCCTCGCGCTTGAGGGCGGCGTCCACCTGCTCACGCAGCGGGCCACGGATGAGCGCCTTGGTCACCTTCAGGGCCTGGGCGGGACGCTGGGCCAGGGCGCGCGCGCGCTCGGTGGCCACTTCCTTCAGCTGCGCCTCCGGGACGGCCTTGTTGATGATGCCGGCGCGCAGCGCGGTGGCCGCGTCGAACGGGTCTCCGAACAGCAGCAGCTCCGACGCCAGCGCGAAGCCCGCCGCGCGCGGGAGCAGCAGGCTGCTGGCGCCTTCCGCGCACAGGCCCAGGTTGACGAAGGGCATGCTGAAGCGCGCCTTCTCCCCGGCCACCACGTAGTCGCAGTGCAGGAGCATGGTGGTGCCAATTCCCACCGCCGCGCCCTCCACCGCCGCGAGCACGGGCTTGGAAAGGCCGGCCAGGGCGCGCAGGTACTGGAACACCGCGCTGTCCTCGCCCGTGGGCGGGTGCTCCAGGAAGTCGCCAATGTCGTTGCCCGCCGTGAACGCGCCGCCCGCGCCGGACAGGAGCACCACCCGGACGTCGTCGCGGCGGTCCGCCTCCTGGAGGGCGGCGGTGGCGGCCTCGTACATGGCGTGGGTGAAGGCGTTCTTCTTCTCCGGCCGGTTGAAGGTGACGGAGAAGACCCCGGCGTCGAGCTGCGTCAGAAGCGTGTCGGACATGGCCGGGCAGACTAACGCGCGTCGGGCCGCAGTGCGCGCAAGAGCAGCGGGGCCAGCGTCACCACCTGGTGCGGGAAGGGCAGGTCCTCCCGGTGCTCCACACTGTCCGTGCTGAACAGCCGCTTCACGGGCACGCCGCGCAGGCGCTCCAGCGCGGGGCCCACCAGCAGGGCGTGCGTGGTGGCGAGGATGAAGTCGTCCACGCAGCCCTCGCCCTTCAGCTCCTTCGCCGCCGCCGCCAGCGTGCCGCCGGTGGACACCATGTCGTCCACCAGGATGGGGCGCATGCCGCGCACCTGGCCCAGCAGGCCCAGCGTCTCCACGTCGTTGCCGCTCAGCCGCGCCTTGTGCACCACCGCCCACGGACGGCCGAGCAGCTTCGCCAGCGCCTCCGCCCGCTTCACCGCGCCCAGGTCCGGCGCCACCACCACGGTCGTGTCGGTGACGTAGGGGCGCAGCGCGTCCGCCAGCAGCGGCAGCGCGGACAGGTGCTCCAGCGGGGCGCCGAAGCAGCCCTCCAGCGCCGGGTTGTGCAGGTCCACGGTGAACACCCGCGTGAAGCGGCCATGGGACACCATGTCGGCCACCAGACGCCCGCCCAGGGGCTCGCCCGGCCGGGCCCGCCGGTCCTGGCGCGCGTAACCCACGTAGGGAATCACCGCCTCCATGGAGGCCGCGCCCGCCCGCCAGCACGCGTCCGCGAGCAGCAGCAGCTCCATCAGGTTCTCGCCCACGGGCGGGGTGGAGGACTGGAGGATGACGACGCGGCGGCCTCGCACCTCCTCCGGGGGCACCTCGATGTGCAGTTCTCCATCCGGGAAGCGCTCCCGCTTCACCCCCACCGGCTCCGCGCCGAACGCCTGGGCGAGCGCACGGCCGAGGTGGGGACTGGCACTGCCGACGACGAGGGCGATGGGCGTCATGGGCCGCACCCTAGCGCGGGAGGTGCTCGCGGTGCCCTGGCCCCCCGGGCATGCCGCCAGGAGAGCCACTGAACGTGCCTCCGCCGACACACTCCGGAGGGAAGCGCACCTTCCGGGGGTGGAGGCTGGCCAATGCGTTTCCGGGACAGGGCGGAGGCGGGACAGAAGCTCGCGAGGGTGTTGACGCCCTACCGCTCCGGGGACGTGTGCGTCCTGGGGCTGACACGCGGCGGGCTGCGCGTGGCGTACGAGGTGGCCCGGGCCTTGAGGGCTCCCCTGGACCTGTGGGTGGCGCGCCGGCTGCGCGTGCCGGGGGGCCGCCTCATGCTGGGCGCGGTGGCGGAAGGCGGCGGGCTGTACCTGGACCCCCAGGCGGCGGGCCAGGCGAAGCTGCCCGGGGAGGCGCTCCAGCGCTTCGTGCACGAGGAGCTGGACGACGTGGAGCATCAGGCCCGGCAGCTGCGAGGCGGCCTCACGCCGCGGATCCGCGGCTGCACGGCGCTGCTGGTGGATGACGGGATGGTGACGGGCGCCACCGTGACCGCGGCGCTCCTGGCGCTGAAGCAGCAGGGCGTGCGTCAGCGCATCGTGGCGGTGGGCGTGGCGACGCCGCGCGCGCTGGAGCTTGTCCGGAGCCGCGCGGACGCGGTGCACGCGCTGACGCTGGACCCCTCGCTGCGCGAGGTCTCCGAGGCCTACGACATCTTCCCCGCGCTCACCCAGGACGAGCTGCGGCGCTGGCTCACGCGCGCCCGGGAGGCCAGCCCCGCCCGGCCGGAGGGCGTGGCGCCGGACATGGCGGGCGGGTGGTGGTTCTGAAGGGGCCCGGGCTCCGGGGAACGGAAGCAGATGACGACGAGGACATGAGGAGGACGTATGGATGTGGAAACCATGCATGCGGAAGACCGCAGGCCCCGGACGCACTGGGAGCACTTCACGCGCGAGGAGTCGCTCGGGGTGCGGGGGGTGGGCCGCTCCATGGAGCAGGCCTTCGAGATGGCGGCGCTGGGACTCTGCGCGTTGGTGACGGACCCTCGGAGCGTGGAGGCGCACGAGGAGCTGGAGGTGGACTGCCAGTCCGCGGACCATGATCAGCTGCTCGCGGACTGGCTGCGCGCGGTGGTGGGCGCGATGGCCGGACGGCGCCTGCGCTTCCAGTGCTTCGTGGTGCGGCTGGACGGGCTGAACCTCTTCGGCCACGGCTTTGGCGAACGCGCGGGACAGGCGCGCCATGGCACCCACGTGGCGGTGACGGGCGCGTCGTTCACCGAAGTCTCCGTGCGCCAGGGGCCGGAAGGCGTGTGGACCGCCGAGGCGCTGGTGGACTTCTAGGCCCGCGACCGGCTTGTCCGGTGCTCGGACGTGCGGGCGCGGCGGGAGGATTCGTCCACGGAGGGGGTGCGCCGGGGCTCCGGGCTGCTATAGGGGACGTCTTCCTCTTCGCGACCAGGACCCTTCCGGACATGGCTTCTCGTGACATCCGCTTCGTGTGGCTCGACCTGGAGATGACCGGGCTGGACCCCAATACCTGCGGCATCATCGAGGTGGGCATCATCGTCACCGGCCCGGACCTGCGCCCCCTGGGCGAGTTCGAGCGCGTCGTCTGGCAGCCGGAGGAGATGCTCCAGCGCATGGAGCCCGTCGTGCGCGAGATGCACACGAAGAACGGCCTGCTGGAGAAGGTGCGCGCGTCCACGTCGTCCCTGCGCGTGGTGGAGCGCGAGGTGACGTCCTTCATCGCGGACTACTGCGACCTGGGCGAGGGCATCCTCGCGGGCAACTCCATCCACACGGACCGGCGCTTCCTCATCGACCACATGCCCATGGTGGACCGCTACCTGCACTACCGCATGGTGGACGTGACCAGCCTCAAGGTGATTACGCGCGCCTGGTATCCGGCGCTGGTGGAGCCGCGCAAGCCGCCCAGCGGGCACACCGCGCTCGCGGACCTGCGCTCCAGCATCAGCGAGCTGCAGTACTACCGGGACGTCCTCTTCCGCGCGACGCCGGGCTAGGCGTCCGTCAGGCGCGGGCCCCCTCCGCGGGCAGCTGCTTCGCGATGGTGCCCAGCAGGTCGTCCAGCTCGAAGGGCTTGGCGAGGAAGTGGGAGCTGGCGCGGCGCTCCTCGTCCGTGAGGCGGCCCGCGCTCATCACCACCACGGGCAGGTCGCACAGGTCCGGATGGGCGCGGATGCGGCGCAGCAGCTCGCCGCCGTCCATCACCGGCATCATCAAATCCAACAGCACCAGGTCCGGCTTGGAGGCCAGGAGCCGCTGGAGGCCCTCGTCGCCGTTGTACGCGGTGACGATGTCGTAGCCTTCGAGGGACAGGATGTCCTCGAGCGCCTCCACGATGGCGAGCTCGTCGTCCACGATGAGCAACCGCTTCATGCGCGGCCCCCCTCCACCGCCCACACACGGCCCGGGGCCCCTGTCGGCCTGGAGGCCGGGGGCGGGCTGGACGGGATGCGGG
>NZ_RAWN01000142.1:0-26148 GCF_003668895.1 Corallococcus sp. AB045 | reverse complement strand
CCGTGGCGGCGAGGAGGAGCGCGGGGGCCAGGAGGGGGCGGAGGCGGAGGCTGGACACCCGTCCCGTCTAACGGGTGCGTGAAGCGGATTCAAACGCTCAAGGGGCAGGCGGAGAACACGGGGATGGAGGCTTCCCCATTTACGCGTTGGAACCCCAGCACCCTTGTTGGTACAAGAGCCGAGCCGCGCGTCGGTGCGGCCGTGTGGGAGGCAGCAACTTGCGGGAGAAACTGAAGGCCTTGGCGGAGCTGCAGAAGGTGGACCTTGAGGTCGCCTCGCTCCGAAAGGCGGCGGACGTGCATCCCCGCCAGATTTCCGAGCTGGAGCGGGAGCTGGGGGTCGCGCGCAATGGCATCGAGGCCGAGCGGACACGCGTCGCCGACCTCGAGAAGCAGAAGGCCCTGCTCGAGCAGAACATCACGGACGAGAAGGACAAGGTGAAGAAGTGGGAAGCGCGCCTGTCCGACCAGCGCTCCACGCGTGAGTACTCGGCGCTCGCTCGCGAAATCGACATCGCGAAGAAGGGCATCCTCACCCAGTCCGAGGCGCTCACGGAGAAGGTGAAGGAGCTGGGCGGCGCTCGCGATGCCATCAAGGGCAAGGAGACGGACTACGCCACCAAGCAGCAGGGCCTGTCGGGCCGGATGACGGAGCTGCGCGGGAAGCTGGGCGAGTCCGAGTCCCAGGTGAAGGACCTGGAGGGGCGCCGCGCGGAAGTCGCCGCGAACGTGGATGCCAACCTGCTTCGCCGCTACGAGGTCATCCGCAAGAAGAAGCTGCCCGCGATGGTGGGCGTGGTGGCGGGTACCTGCCAGGGCTGCAACATGAACCTGCCCCCGCAGATGTACAACATGCTGCGCACCTCGCTGGGCACGGACGTGTGCCCCTCGTGCAACCGCATCATCTTCGCCGTCGAAGCGCTGCAGGAGCCGAAGGACACCGCCGAGAAGTAGCGGCGGCGCATCACTTCGGTCCCCTTCCCCATGCCGACCCCTTCGCTCGTCGACGTTCTCCGTCACATCGCCCGTGAGGAGCCGCTGACGGCGACGGTGCGAGCCTTTCGCGGGCTCACCCGCGAGCACCTGGGCCAGCTGCTGGACGAAGCCGCCGGGCAGTTGGACGGCGGGCCACGCGAGGCCGAGGCTCCCGCGGCAGAGCCCGCCTCGCGGACGGCGTCCGGCTCCACCACGCCAGGCATCGAGGTCGTGACGCCCGCGGCGGGTGGAGCGCTGAACCGCGTGCGCGTCTATTCGGACGGAGCGGCGCGAGGCAACCCGGGCCCTGCCGGCGCGGGAGCGGTGCTGATGAACGCCGAGGGCGCGGTGGTGGCGCGCCTGGGCAAGTTCCTGGGGCACCAGACGAACAACTACGCCGAGTACATGGGCCTGCTCATCGGCCTGCAGCACGCGAAGAGCCTGGGCGCCCGCGAGGTGGAGGTGTTCGCGGACAGCGAGCTGCTCATCCGCCAGCTGGGTGGGAAATACCAGGTGAAGAGCCCCACGCTGAAGCCCCTGTTCCAGGAGGCGCAGAAGCTGCTGGCCACCTTCGGCAAGGTGAGGCTCGCCCACGTCCCCCGCGCGCAGAACGCGGAGGCGGACGAGATGAGCAACCGCGCGATTGACGAGCGGATGTAGCCCGCGTCAGGGCATCGTGCTCCCCGCCATGCCGCGTAGCGCGTAGGCGGCCTTGGAGTCCTGACAGCAGTTCAAGCGCGGTCCCCCTGTCTGTAACGCCGTGTAATCGCCCCGGCGGGGGCAACTCTCTAGTTTGGCTCCTGCTTGTGGCCAAGGCGCCGCAAGCGGATTCAACAAGCCCATACACGAGAGAACCGCCATGACTCATTTCAACTTCAAGCGCTGTGCCCAGGCGCTCGTCATCACCTCGTTGCTGGCTGGCTGCGGAGGGACTGACACCGGGGAGCCGGCCGCGCCCGAGCCCGTCACCCATGCCGCACAGCACTGTGTCATGAACGTCCTGCCCTTCACGCCCGGTGAGCCGCTGCCGGCGGCCGACACCGTCCCCGCGCCGAAGTGCTTTTCCTCGTTCCCCGAAGCCATCTCATTCGCCACCGGGGGCACCGTGCGGCTGCCCGCGACGGCGAATCCGAGAGACCTCAAGGAGTCCGACCTGAAGTCAGTCCACCAGGCCGCACCCAATGAGACCGTGATTGGTATCGAGTACAAGGACGGCTATTCGGGTAGCTCGCTTGTCTTTACATCCCTCTACGGTGGGTGCGGCAGCTACCTCGTCAACCTGCCCAGTGATTGGGACAACGTCATCTCGTATTCGAGGTCTTTCGCCGGGTGCAATCACTCGTACCACTACGACGGCCTGAATGGGAGCGGGGCCAATGTCGACTGCGGCGGCGGGTGCGCCTACATTGGGGACACGATGAACGACAAGACCTCGTCCATCTTCTGGACGCAGTAACCCATCCCCCGCCGGCCACTGGCTGCACCCGGCAAATGTAACCGCAGATTCTCCGCGTGCAGGATGACGTTCCGGGGCGCTTGAAGACAGGCCCCGGCCGTGCTCGCGGACGCCGCGAATCTGACAGCAGTCCAAGCGCGCCCCCCTTGTCTGTAACGCCGTGTAATCGCCCTGACAGGGACGACTGTCTAACTTGTCTCTTGCTTGTGGCCATGGCGCTGCAAGCGGATTCAAACCCATCCACACACAAGAGAACTGCAATGACTCATTTCAACTTCAAGCGCTGCGCCCAGGCGCTCGTCATCACCTCGCTGCTGGCTGGCTGCGAAGGGACAGACACCGGGGAGAAGGCCGCAGGGTCCCCGCCCGCGGACGTGACCCGCGCTGTCGCCACGCTCGTTTCACCCCAGCCGGGGCAATCCGCGGCGATGACGTGGAACTTCGAGAACACGACCAGCGTGGGTGCCGTCTCGAACTCCGTCGGCGAGTCGTCCGCAGGGTGGCTCACCGGTGCGGCCACGCAAACGGGCGGGGGACCGGCCGAAAACTGGGGCAGCCCGTGGGGCACCGTCCTGCTGACGCGAGCCTTCGGTACCGAGTACCCCTTCATTGACTTCACGACGACGGAGCCCGTCAAGCTGGAGAGCCTGACCTTCCTTCACTACCACAATCACAACCCTGGCTACCCCACCGCGCCCTCGTATCTGGTTCAGCTCCAGCTCGACCGTGGCTGCGGCTTCGTCGACATCGGCAACCCCATCACGGCGAGCCAGGCGACGCAATCAACGACGGCCACCGTGGCGCTCAATGACATGCGCCTCCCCGCCGGAACGTACCGCCTGCGCTGGGTCCCGAGGAACCTTGCGTTCGGCTCGAACACGAGCTCCGAGTTCTTCGCGGTGGGTCCCGTCACGTTGAATGTCGTCACGGCGTCCTCTTGCGACATGTAGTCGCTGCAAGTGATTTCAAGCGACCCCGCTACAGCGTAAAGACTTCCACGCTGTTCATCCCCAGCCGCACCTGCCCCGTGCCCGGGCGCCGTTCCACGACGCCCGCCGCATCCTGGATGCCCAGCGCGCCGAATTGCTTGCGCACCCGGTGGATGTCCACGTTCAGCTTGTTGGTGTCCGTGGCCAGCATCCGGCAGAGCCGCTCGCGGTCCACCCAGCCTTGCTCGGACGGCGCCAGGGCGTGCTCGGCGAGCCTCAGCCGTGCGAGCGTCGCCAACAGGTACTGCGAGGAGCGGGGAGGCAACATCCGCACCCCCTCCCGCAGGTGCACCGCCACCTCCACGTGCTCCTCGTCGCGGCTGACGCCGATGCGCAGCCGGACCTCCGCCAACGTGGGCGCATCCGCTTCCTCGAGTGTCTCCGTGGCCGCGAGGGGCAGCTCCACCACCCACTCCGAGCCGCTCAGCCACACCCGCTCCTGGTCCTTCAGCCGGCGCCGCTCTTCTCCCAACTCCAACACCCACTGCCCGCCATCCAGTGGGAAGAGGCTGGCCTGTGGCTCGTCGTCATCCGGCAGCACCAGCAACGCGCCGGTCGCCACCCGCACCAGCCCCGTGGCCAGGTGCCGGGCCCGCGCCGCAGGAGGGGACGCGTCCAGCAGCCGGAAGCCGATGCCACTCTTTCCCAGCAGGAAGTCCTGCCCCTGCCCCAGCTCTACCCGCTCGCCCGAGGCCAGCCGCCGCCCCTCGACGAACGTGCCGTTGCGGCTGCCCAGGTCCCTCAGCTCCCAGTGAGCGCCCGCCCAGTGCAGGCTCGCGTGTTCGCCGGAGACCCGGCCGTCCGGTATGTGAACATCACACGCGGGGTGACGTCCCAGCAGACAGCGCGTTCCCAAGGTGAACCGGCGTCCATCTTCCAACTGCAGCAAGAGCCCCATCTGCTTCTCTGACCTCGCGAAACACTCACCGTCGCATGCTAGCTTCGCGCGCGGTGCAGGATCCATCCGGGACCAGGGAGCTGCTCGCGGGCTATCTTGAGGAGTGCCGCTCGCTCGTGCTCGAGGAGCTCCGCCGGATCATCCCCGCAGAGCGCCACCACGCGCCGTTCCTCTACCAGCTCATGCTGGACTACCCGCTGCGAGAGGCCAAGGGGCTGCGGCCGGCACTCTGCATCGCCACGTGCCGTGCGCTGGGAGGCACGCTGGAGGCGGCGCTGCGCCCGGCGACCGTGCTCGAGCTGTATCACAATGCCTTCCTCATCCACGACGACATCGAGGACGAGTCACTGCTGCGTCGAGGCAGCCCCACGCTGCACCGGGCGCACGGCATCCCCGTTGCCATCAACGTAGGGGACGCCATGTTCGCCCTGTCGCTGCGGCCGCTGCTGGACAACATCGGCGCCGTGGGCCTGGGCCCCGCGCTGCGCATCCTCCAGGCAGTGGCGCGCATGACGCAGGAGTCGGTGGAGGGCCAGGCCCTCGAGCTCGATTGGATCCGCCGGGGCGCGTGGACTCTCAGCGACGAGGACTACGTGCGGATGGTGGAGCAGAAGACGTGCTGGTACAGCTTCATCACCCCCATGGTGGTGGGCGCCATCGCGGCCCGTCAGGACGGGGAGCGCATCGAGCAGTTGGCTGCCTTCGCCCGCAGCCTCGGCATCGCCTTTCAGATCCAGGACGACGTGCTCAACCTGCGCGGCGAGGTGGGCGCGTATGGCAAGGAGATCGGCGGCGATCTCTGGGAGGGCAAGCGCACCCTGATGCTGCTGCACATGATGCGTCACGTGTCCGCCGGGGACCGGGCGGAAGCCGAGCGCATCCTCTCCCTGCCCCGCCCCTCCCCGGAGGCGGCTCCGGAGCCCACGACATTCGATGCGCAGCTGGACCGGCTCGTCGAGGAAGGCGAGCTGACGGTCGTGGGGCGGCAGCGGCTGCGCGAGGCACGGAACGCGGCACCTCGCCGTGCGGAGAAGACTCCCGAGCAGGTGCGCTTTCTCCTCTCGCTCATGGAGCGCCACGACAGCATTGGCCATGCTCAGCGGGTGGCTCGGGATTGGCTGCAAGATGCCCAGCGGCGCTTCGACGTGTGCCGCGGCTGGCTCCCCCCCTCCATCCATCGGGACCTGCTGGAGGGCCTGACCTCCTACGTCCTCCTGCGAGCGAAGTGACGCCCTCCATGGTGCCTCCCCCCTCCCCCCAGTCCTCCCTCTTCGACTTCATCCGCACCCAGGCGATTCTCCATGAAGAGGCGCATCGCATCCGGGATCTGCTGTTCGAGCAACTGCTTCCGTCCGCGGCGCCTGGGGCCAGCGAATCGTTCCCGGCGGGCTCGCAGGAGGAGGTGCTCCTGGGGCTGCTGCGACGGCTCCAGGTGCTGATGCTCAAGCACCCCATCGTCGTGCAGGCGGCCTTCTGCGCGCTCGTCGCGGAGGGGCGGCGCTTCGCCGTGACTCCCGAGGGTGCCGCCTGGAAGTCCGCTCTTGCCTCCTCTCCTTTGCTCCAGCAGGGCCGCCGCCTCTGGGATGCCCTCTCCCTCAACATCCCCGAGGAGGATCCGGCCACCGTGCTGCCCTCGGCGTACATCGAGGCGCTCTTCCAGGCCACGGACTCCGCCCGGTTGGAGGAGCTGCTGCGCCAGCTTCAGGACCTGCCGCGCCAGGGAGAGGCCCATGCCGCTGCTCGATGAGCCCTGGAGCGACTTCGCTGACCGCAACCCGGTCCTGCCCCTGCTGCTCGGCATGCTGTCGCTGTCCCAGCGCTTCAATCACCTGCTGCCCGAGCCCGCCGCGCTGGCGTCCCCCCTTCCCGAGCCAGAGGAGGACCGGCTCCTGCTGATGGTCCTCGGCCTCGTCTCCGCGCGCCGGACGTTCCTGGGCGCGATGGAGGCGAGCCGATCCTCCGAAACGGTCGCGACACCGGAGCCTGACGCGTCCGCGGCGCCCTCCCTCAGGGAGCTGCTGCGGTAGCAGCCAGCGCCAGCCCATGTCCCCTTCCGCTCCTCCGCCAGAGCGCCTCGCGCGGCTGCTGACTGGCAACGACTACTTCCGGCGCTCGCCCTCGCGCATGGGCGGGCGGGGCGCGCACAAGGAATGGCAGCACTTCCTCGTGCACACCGAGGCGGCGCACCTGCTGATCAACTTCAGCCTGATTGACGACGTGCGGGCCACGCAGGGCCGGCAACCCGAGGTGGCGCGACTCATCGTCCTGGCTCGCGGCGAGGGCTGGGAAGGAGACGTGGAGCACTTCGAGGAGGCAGAGGTGGAGGTGACCGCCGGACGCATCGACGCGCGCTTCGGCCACAACACCCTGCGCTTCATCGACGGCACCTACCGCCTGTCCATCGCGCTGCGTGACCAGCCGCTGGCCGCCGAGCTGGAGCTCGTCCCCGTGACGCTGCCGGCCCTCTCCGTCAACCAGCCGCTCACCCTGGACCGGCGCCTGTCCTGGCTCTTCGTCCCCCGGCTGCTGGCGCGCGGCACGCTCCGGCTCGCGGGCCGCACCGTGCAGGTGAACGACGCCCCCGCCTACCATGACCACAACTGGGGCCACTTCCTCTGGGGCAATGACTTCTCATGGGAGTGGGGCTCGGTGCTGCCCTGGGACCTGACCAACCCCTGGAGCCTGGTGCACGTGCGCATGGCGGACCGCGGCCGCTCGGTGGCCCGCTACCAGGGTCTCTTCCTCTGGCACGGCGGCGAGCCCTTGCGCGTGTTCCGCGACGAGGAGCTCCGCGTCCTCACCCGGGGCAGCTTCCGCAAGGCGCGCCCCTTCTCCGTGCCTCGCGTCATGGCGCTGCTGGCCCCGGGCGCCGAGGCGGACCTGCCCGAGACCCTGGAGATTGCCGCTCACGGAGGGGCGGACACGCTCGAGCTGTCCTTCCACCCGCAGGACTCCGCCCGCATCGTCACCCCCTCCGAGGAGCACCCCGAGCAGGTGACCATCATCCACGAGGTGCTGGGCCGGGTGACGGCGCAGGGGCGCGTGCGTGGGCATTCCGTGGCCATGGAGGGGACCGGTGTCTTCGAGTTCATCCGTGACTGAGCTCAGCGTGCAGGCGCTGCTGGCCCGCTCCTTCGCGCTGCTGGCCCGCGAGCAGCCCCAGGCCCACGGGCGCTTCCTGATGCCTTTGGCCGGCCTCGCCGTCGCGCTGAAGATCGACGCCGAGCACTTCACCGCTGCCTTCACCTCCACGCAGGCCCACCTGCGCGCCGTGGATGGCCAGGAGTCCATCACCGTGGGCACCTCGCGGCGGACCATCCTCGAGGTGCTCGATGACCGGCGCACGCTCACGGAGGCGGTGCTCTCCAACGCCGTCGAGGTGGTCGGCTCCCTGGAAGTCCTCCTGCGCGCGCATGAGGGGCTGATCCGCTACGTGCACGGGGCGGTCCGCTGCGCGGGCTTTGCGTCCCTGCTCCACCAACTTCGCCTGACGTGCGCGGACGCCGCGCACACGGCACTCCCCTGAAAGAAAGGCAGAGGCCCATGGCTGACACCGTTCCCCCCTGTAACCCTGGCCCGAAGCCCAAGAAGCGTCGGGTCCACGTCTTTGGAGCCGGCATCGCGGGGATGACCGCGGCCCACGAGCTGGCCCTGCGTGGCTTCGAAGTCCGAGTCTACGAAGCCGCCAACGCGCTCAACTCACGGGGCAAGAAGTCCATGGCCGTCGGGGGACTGGCCCGCACCCAGTACTTCCAGGCCTCCAGTCAGCAGCCGATCTTCTTCCAGACGGAGGAGCCGGCGCCCTCGGGTTCCCCACCCGTCACCGCCGCGCCCATGGAGCCGCTCACCACGAGTTCGGTGGACCTTGGGCGCGACCAGGCCAGGCCCTTTCCCTCCCTCTGGCTTGAGTTCCAGAACGAGCCCTCCGACCTCCTCACCCCACGCTCGCAAGCGGACCTGAATAATGCGATCGCGCAGCTGACCGGCAAGGTCCATGACGGTTCGCTCGGCGCTGACTTCGTCGTCCACATCCAGCCGTTCTTCGACCAGAGCCGGGAAGAAATTCAGCAGGTGATGAACCTCCCCGTGGAGATTGAGCGGAGCAAGGGGCTGGCCAGGTCCATCGAACTCAAGCTGACCGAGGGCCTCCGTACACTGAGCCATTTTTCGGAGATAAATCTCAAGAACGAAGACCCCCGGCCTGCGAACACGGAACTCGGTCAGCCCCCCTCGGCCAGGAACTGGGTGCGGGTCACCCTTGAGCGCGCCATCCTCCCCGGCGAGCATGGATACCGGTACTTCCCGTCGTACTACCGCCATGTCTTCGACACGATGCGGCGCATCCCCCTCTACGACAACAACTCCCTGCCGACCTCCCGTACCACCTACGACAACCTCGCCCCGCTACCGACCATCGGCATCGCCAGCGAGAAGCACCCGCCCTTTGTCACGAAGTGGGCGACCGCCAGCTTCCCGAATGCCCTCGCGAGCGGGGCGAGCGGGCTGAGCAACCTGGAGGACCTGGGAATCCAACCGAGGGATCTCTTCCAGTTCTCGCTCCGGATCCTGCGCTACATGCTCACCAGCCCCGAGCGCAGGGCCCATGAACTGGAGGACATCTCCTGGTGGGACTTCATCGAAGGCGCCTCCGGAAACAGCGGCTCCGGGAAGCGGTACCGCTACAGCGAGGCCTTCACCCATCTGGTCCGGTCCTCCGGGCGGGTGCTGGTGGCGCTGGACGGCAGCGCAGCGGATGCACGGACCACGGGCAACACCTACCTCCAGCTCCTGACCGACGTCATCGTCCCCACCGAGGAGACCCACGCCTCCCTGAACGGGCCCACCAGCGCGGCCTGGTTCAGCCACTGGCACACGCACCTGTGCCGCCTGGGCGTCCAATTCATCCAGGCAACGCTCAAGGGTTTCGAGGCGGTGAACCCTCTCACGGAAGGCGCTCGCTTCAATCCCATCGTTCAGTATCCGCATGGAAAGGAGACGTTCCCGACCACGGATGACTATTACGTCGTGGCCGTGGACGTCCTCGCAGCGGAGGAAATCACCCAGCACATGCCGCTCACGTATCGCCAGAAGGACCTGAGCGTGCCAGGCGGGCTCCAGGGCTACACCACCCAGGTCCCCGTCAAGCGGGGAGAAGCGGGGACACGTCAGCGCGACCCGCGAACAGAAATCGGCCTGTATGAATGGGATCGGCTCCAGACGCTCTCCGGCATCCAGTACTTCTTCACCACGGAGCTCAACGTCATCGACGGCTACCTCTACCTGCTCGATGCGCCGTGGGGGCTCTCCACCATCTGCAGTCCCGTCGCATGGCAGCACCGGCCCATCCAGGGGCTGAGCCAGTACCAATCACTGCTCAGCGTCGACATTGGTGAATGGCAGAAGAAATCCCCAGGGTCCGGGGGAAGGAGCGCCTGGAAGTCCACGCCGACGCAATTGAAAAACGAGGTCCTGGGTCAGCTCGGCAAGGCCCTCCAACGAAAGGAGAAGGGGCGCCCCTTCCTGGAGTTCAATCCTCCCGAGCCCGCCTTCACCCATATCGACGAGGGGCTCGTCTACGACGGGAGCGATCCGGACCAGGCTCACATCATCAAGAACAACACGCCCTTCCTGTTGCCCACCGCCGGAGACTGGAAGCACCGGCCGGGGCCCGACCCCTGGGACCCCACGTCAGGCGCTCACGGGTCCTCCCCCGATGGGGACCTACCGCCTGGACTCTGGCAGGCCGCGCACGGTGGCTATTACGTGCATTGGGATCAGATCGTCTTCGCGGGCACCTACAACAAGACCTTCACCCGGCTCACCACCATGGAGTCCGCCAACGAGTCGGCCCGGCACGCCGTCAACGCCATCCTCGATCACTGCGGGGGGAGGCACAGCAAGCGCCCGACGCCACGGCCTGATTCCCATGTCTACGAGGAGCTCTTCGCCACCACGCCGATGGGCGACTACTGCCGCATCTGGGACCCCGAGGCGAACGAGCTGCCGGATGTGATGCTCTTGCGGCAGCAGGACGCGGTGAACTTCAAGATGGGACTGCCCCATCCCTGGGACCTCCTGGGCATCGAGGTGCTCCCCTCCATGCTCTCTCATCTCTCGGCGGCATCACCGGCCTCCGCTACGTCCACGGATGCCTTTGCCCAGGTGGAGTCCCTGCTGCGTGGGCTGGGGATGCATTCGGGCCACGGAGGCGGTGAGGGCCTCGTCGGGCTGCTGCGGCGCATCCGCACCCAGTTGGAGGAGAGCCTGCGGCGCGGCGCCGCCGGTTACCGGCCTCCCACGTCTTGATCGGTCCGGAGCCCAGGCATCAGTCCCAGCCCAGGCACCATCGCCGCGGCCAGCGCGCCGGGCCGCACCACCTGGCGCGCCGCCATCCAATCCGAGGCCTGGCGCCTCAGCGCCTCACCCTCACTGCCTCCCCGAAGGGCCCCCAGCGCGTAGCGCGCCGCCTCCAGATAGAGCGCCACGCCCTCGCGATCGAGGCCCGCCACCGCCTGCTCCAGCTCGCGGACCGCCGTGGCGCTGTCCCCGCTCAGCCGGGCCAGCCCTGCCCGCAGCAGGTTGCCCAGGGGGCGCGCACTGCCAATGGGGTCGCCCTCCATCACCCGGAGCTGCGCACGGACATCGGCCAGCAGCGCCCGCCGGTTCCAGCGCGGCTCCACGCGGCCAGTTGGAGACGTCCGCTCGTCCGGGAGGGACTCCGCCGCGGCCAGTGCCGCCCGGGCCCGCATGTGCCGCAGCCCCAGCCCGGTGGCCCTCAGTGAGAGCATGAAGGAGGACTTCAGCGGCGCCCAGTGCTCCAGGACGGCCTTCCACGCGGGCCATGGATCGCCCCGATAGTGGGAGGCGTAGACGCAGGCGATCAGCTCCGCGTATTGCTGGCGCCGGTACGCGTTCTCCGGCCAGGTGGACGCCACCGGGGACTGCGCGGCCAGCGCATCGGCGGCGCGGGCCTGGGCCTCCTCGGCGCGATCCTTCGCCAGCCACGCCAACACGGGCTCGCCAATCCAAGCCTCGCAACGCGCGTGCACGTCGCCTCGCAGCGTCGCGTCCCGGTCGAGCGCCTCCAGCCGCGCCGCCAGCGCGGGCAGCTCCCCCAGCATCGCCAGGGCGTGGTGGTGGAAGATGGCCACACTCACCCGCTCCCAGGCCGTGCCCGGGCACTGCTCGCGGAAGAGCACGTCGGCGCGGTCGCAGGCCTCGGCCGCCTCGCGCCACCGGCCCAGGGTGTACGCCTGGTTCGCCACGGACATGAAGTACCAGGCCTGATCATAGGGGTTGCCCGTGCGCTCCATGAGGACCCGCACCTTCTCCAGCAACTTGCGGGCGTTGTTCTCCAGGAAGCGGCCGCCCACGTGGGACTCCATGGCGGCCTCGAAGCCCAGGGCCCGGCAGAGCGTGGAGGCGTCTCCGGCCTTCAGCGTGCGCAGCAGGTGCATCATGCGGAAGGCATCCGCCAGTGTGGGGTTCACCATGGACCAGCTGGTGGATGTGGCCCACAGCACCTCCATCCGGTGCCGCTCCTCGGGCGAGAGGGCGGGCCGGGCGGCGTCCACGTCCACCCGCCGCGCCAGGAAGACGACCCGGCGCCACGTGGCCGAGCCCATCGCCCCCAGGAAAGAGCCCGGCACGGGGATGCCGAGCGTCTCCAGCACCGAGCGCATCTCCCGCCATCCCTGGTTGAAGCGCCCGCTCTTCAGGTACTGCTCCGCGGCGCGCTGCTTCAACCCGCTCACGCGCGTGCCCTGAAGCTCTGCCCCCAGCGCCTCCGCGGACTCCAGGTAGCGCTGGGCCGCCTCGGGCGCGCGGCCCTGATTGGCCAGCGCCTGGGCCAGCTTCTCCAGCAGCGAGGGGCGATCCGCGGACTCGCCCAGCAGCTCCAGCCCGCGCTGATAGAGCTCGGCGGAGCGGCCGAACGCGAGCGTCTGGGAGGCACGCTCGGCGGAGCGCACCGCGTATTCGCCTGCGCGCATCGGCTCGCCCGCGCCCTCCCAGTGCACGAGCAGCGCCTCGAAGTCCTCGGAGCCGCGCGCCGAGAGGGCCTCGGCGATGCCGCGGTGCCGGCCCACGCGCACGTTGGCCGGGAGCGCTTCGAGCAGCGCCTCGCGGATGCGGTCGTGGTAGGCCGCGATGTCCACCTCGCCCTCCGCCGGAACCTCACGCAGCAGGCTGGAGTCTCGCAGCCAGGCCGAGACGGCCCGACCTCCTTCGTCCAGCCCGGCGGCCCGCAGCGCCACACTCCGCCCCAGCGGCCGGCCCGCGACGGCGGCCACTTCCAGCAGCGCGCGCTGCTCCGGAGAGAGCGAGCGGATCCGCTCCATCAGCAACTGGGCCACATCCACCTGGGCCGGCAGCGGCAGTCCCTGACCCGCGTGCGCACCCACGTGGCGGGCCAGCTCGCAGGCGATGAAGGGGTTGCCTTCGGCATGGGAGACGACGGCCTCCACTTGAGAATCACTCCCGGAGGTCCGCGCGCCGAGCAGGGTCGAGACCAGCGCCGCCACCTCCTGCTCGCCCAGCGCTCCCAGTGGCAGCTCGCGCGCGGCGTCAGAGGGCGCTTCGGGAGGGGTCAGCTCCAACAGCCGGCGCAGCAGCGGGCTGCGGCTCCGGTCCTCGCTCCGCCACGAGAGCACCAGCAGCATGCGCGGCGCGGGAGACCGCAGCAGTTCCTGGAAGAGCGGCGCCGAGTCGGCATCTCCCCACTGCACGTCATCGATCCAGAGCACCAGCGGGCGCGCGCGGCCGAGCCGCTCCAGCAGCTCGCGCAGGGCCTGGAAGCCCTGGTGCCGCAGCTCGGCGGGCTCCGGGAGCACCGCGGGGGTGGCAGCATGCTGAAACGCCGCCAGCCTCCCCAGGACGGGGAAGAGGCGCGTCAGCGCGTAGGCCTGGGAAGGAACGAGCGCCGCGGCCTCGTCCACGGCGAGCGCGCCAAGCTGGCGGGCCAGCGAGTCGATCGCCGCGTCCATGGCCTTGTAGGGCACGCTCTCCTGTGGGTGGCACCGTCCCTGGAGCACCATGGGCACGGAGGCAGGAGCGCGCTGGGCGAGGAACTCGCGCACCAGCGTGGACTTGCCCATCCCCGAGGGCCCGTGGACATGCACCGTGATCAGACGCTGCTGCTGGGAGACCTCCGCCAGCGCACCCTCCAACACCGTGAGCTCCCGGGCCCGGCCCACGAACGGGGCGTGGCTCGCCGAGGAAGTGGCGAGCCGCTGCGGCGCCGCACCCGCGAGCATCGAGGACAGCCGTGCGATGCACTCCTCCGCCGACGGACGTTGCTTCGGCTCCAGCGACAGCAGCTCCCGAGCCAGCGTGGCCAGATCCTCGGGGACGTCCGGAGCCTGAGCGTGGACCAGAGGCGGCTGCTGGCTCACCTTCAACTCCAACAAGCGCTCGGGCTCGGCCGCGAATGGATACGCTCCGGTGAGCACCTGATACAGCATGGCCCCCACCGCGTAGAGGTCCGAGGCGGGGGTGACGGACTCTCCTGTCACCTGCTCCGGCGCCATATAGGCCGGAGTCCCGGCGCGCCGCTGGGCCGGAGCGCCCTCCGGGGAGGGCTGTTGCTCCGTCATGAGGCCGAAGTCGAGGAGCAGCACGCGCTCCTCTCGGGTGACGAGCACGTTCGAGGGCTTCACGTCCCGGTGCACGAGCCCCGCCGCGTGGAGCGCTCCCAGCGCTCGCAGGAGTTGCGCCACTCCCTCTCGCAGCCGCCGCCAGGACTCTTCCAGAGAAGCCACCTCCGGCCAGTCACTGCTCCGGGCATGCGCGGCGGATGCAAGTTCCTCCATCGGGATGCGCCCTTCCCCGCCTTCGGAGGTCTGCAGCGTCGACGCCCCGCTGGCCAGGGAGGACTCCCATGTCTGGGGAATCCCGCCACCGAGCGCCAGCTCCCTCCGCGCCCAGCTCAGGAAGTCGACGCCCTCCACCAGCTCCATGGTGAAGAAGGGGAACCCGTCTGCCACGAACAGCTCATGGAGCTGGAGCAGGTTGGGGTGGACGATGCCTGCGCGGGTGCGGAACTCGCGCTTCAGCCGGTAGAGCGCTTCCGCTCCAGGCAGCCGCAGCGTCTTGAGCGCCACCTCGCGGCCCACCTCCCGATCGCGGACCCGATACACCATGCCCGTGGCGCCCTGGCCCAGCGGTCCACACACCTCGAAGCGGCTCGTCCCAGCGAAATTCGAACGGATTGTCATGTCTGGCGCCGGAGGGCAGCTCCCCCCTGGCGCGGTCATGCTACAGCGTCATCTCTCCGCTCATTCTTGGGTCAGAACCCACCCGGCCATCGCATCCGCCATGCAGGAACACACCATCAATCGTCACGTATTGGATCAAGCGCTGGCCCTCACGCTGCTGTCCTGGCGGATGTATGTTTTTGAGCCGGCCCGTGCGCTGCGACGATTGGGCCTCTATCGGGCCTCCACGCTGGGGCCGCCCCTGCAGCGCGGTGTACTCCGAGGCGGCGGCCCGCATCTCAGCCTGAGGTATGCGCAGCCAGTGCTATTGGCGAACGAGCCCGCGGGCTACGAGGACGTCCGTGAGTTCGACCGCGTCGCGTCTGTCTATGACGCCGTGGTCCGACCCTTCTCGGATCCCATCGTCGACGAGGTGTTGGAGTTGATGCAGCCACTGCCGCCAAACGCCCGAATCCTGGATCCCTCAGCCGGGCCTGGGGGTTCGGCCCTGCGTCTGTCCAAACTGGTACCGGATGGAGAGGTGGTGGCCGCGGACCTGTCACGAGGCATGGTGGAGGCTGCGCACCGCGCCGCGAGCGCTGCTGGTTGTCGAAACATGGCCTTCTTCCAGGCAGACGTCGCGCAGCCACCCGAGGAGTTCACGGGCGCCTTCGATGCCATCTTTTGTTGTCTGTCATTCCACCACTACCCGGATGGCCTGGCTGCGGCACGCGCCTTCCGCCAGGTGCTGGCGCCTCACGGGAAGGTCTTCGTGGCGGACGGGGGGCCTGAGTGGTTCGTCAAGCTGGCCCGCCCCATCTCGGAGCTGGCGGATCCCGGGTTCGTGCGGCACCGCACGGGGGAAGAGTTCCTCCAGCTCTTCACGGAGGCGGGCTTCTCCTCCGTGTCGTGGGTCGAGGCACTGCCGGGCATCGGGTTCACCGTCGCCACGGTGTGAAGCCCGCGTCAGGGCGCCGTGTCCCCCGCCACGGCGTTGGACGGCTTGGGGCGGTCCCAGTTCTGGAGCGCGATGCTGACCGCGCCGGGCAGCAGCACTTCCTTCTTCACGAGCGCATAGGCCGCCTTGGAGTCCTGGCCCCGGGCGTCCAGTTGGCGCGCGAGCACCAGGTGCAGCGCGGCCCGCTCGCCCCAGTCCAGCATCGTGAGGGATTCCACCGGCAACTTGCCGCTCAGCACGTCCTGCAGTTCGCCGTAGCCCAGGTCCGCGCTGGAGGCGTCCAGTACCCTTGCCGCGAGCGCGGCGTCCCCGAGCCTTTCGAACTCCGCCGCCAGCAACGTGCCTGCCTCCCTGCCGAGCCGGTGGAAGCCAACGAAGTCCGCGTCGACGAAGGCCCGCGCGGCGAACTCGGGCTCCTCGGCGAGCGCCATCAACATCCGTGTCGAGACCGCGAGCACATGCTCTTCCGGCACCGCGCGCAGCTTCGCGGCGTCCACGAAATGCCCGAGCGAAGCCGCGAGCCACTCCGCGACGATTCCGTCCGGCCGCTTCTTCTGGGCGCTCTCGATGAGCTGCCGCATCACGTCGTTCGCCGAACCCTTCTGCGATGCGTGCCCCACCAGCTTCGCGTAGAGCAGCACGCCCTCCAGGTCCACCGCGTCCTTTGAGTCCGCGACCGGCAGCAGGCGCTCCGACAGCCTGCGTGCCGCCTCCTGTCGGCGCCCCAGGGCTACCAGCGCTTCGGCGTGCATGTCCTGGTAGCGCGGATAGTCGGGATCGCCCTGCTCCATCGCGTCCAGCAGCAGGAGCGCCTCCGCCCAGCGCTGCTGACGCATGTAACGCCCCACCAGTGCCCGGCGGGGGAGCGGCTCCCCGGGATGGTCGCGGACCAGTGCCTCCAACCGCTCCGTCCCCGCGGGCTCCGGCTCCAGGCGCGCGAGCAATACCGCCAGGAGCACCGAGCCGGGCTCGCGTTCCAGCGCGGCCTGGTAATAGGCACGGACCTCGTCACCGCGTCCGGCGCGGCGCATGTCGTGCATCCACATCCCATGCGCTTCGATGTCGTTCGGATGCGCGTCGCGCTGCGCACGCGAGACAGCGAGCGACGCGTGGAGCCCTTCCTCGCTCGCGACCAGGCTCCTGGCGGCAACGGCCGCGAGCTCTATTTCCGGAGTCTCCGGCAGGGCCTCCCGGAGCCCTTCCGCCAGGCGGGCCGCCTCGGCCACGCGGTGGGTGGACACCAGCCAGCCGTAGCTCGTCTTCCATCCCCCCAGCGCCTGCCCCAGGTGGGTGCGCGAGAAGGTGCCTCTGTCGCGCTTGCGCACCGGGAACGACTCGGGAGGGTTGGTGAGCACGTAGTCGATGCGCCCCACGTGCTTGAAGGACGTGCCCGCCAGGACCAGGGGCGCGTGCTCTGGAGGGTTGATGGACCGGTCGGAGTAGGTGGCCGTCGTCCGGTAGAGCGGCGCGGCGCCCAGCACGTTGTAGACGAAGAGGCCGCTCTCGTCGGTCACGAACACCGTCTCGTGCGTCAGCGTGCCCTTCTCGCCCTGGATGTCCACGTCCAGCGGGCCCAGCGGCATCGAGTGCGACGCGTGCTCATTCGCCGCGAGCGTGAAGTGCTCGCCGCCCGCGGAGACCGTGACGGGCAGGTCCAACGCATTGACGAAGACCACCTCCGCGTTGGAGGTGAGAGACCGCGCCCCCGCCACGATGGTGAGCGCGCAGACACCGATGCCGCCCAACAGCAACCAGCCCTGGCGGGGAGAAGTCGAAGGCGCACTCACGGCCGGGCCCCCTGGACGAGCGTCGAAGCGGTGAACAACAGAGGACGGCGGCTCCCCGCTCCGGGCAGATGCCAACGATCCATCCACGCGTGAAAGAGGACTTCAGGGGCCCTCGGATCCGCTGCGTCGGCCACGAGCTCCAGCGGAGGAACCGGCAGGTCCAGCCCTTCATGGCTGACCGACCAGACCCGCTGGCCTCCCCGGATGCCGTCCCGCACGCGAAGGATGAGCAGAGGCCGAGCCTCACGCGGTGAGCCTCGGCCTACATTCACGCTGAGGACGTTCTGCCCCAGCGCCTCATCCACCGTCCGCTGCCAGGCATTCATGAGCAATTCCGAGAAGTCCTCCCGAGGCGGCATCACCGTGCCCTCCCGCGCCTCCCAGATCACGGCGATGCGGCGAGTGTGCGCCCGCGAGACACCGTCCAGCAGACTCGTGAAGAATTCGCGGGACGGCGCGGCGGCGCTGCCCGGATCCAACCGCGCTTCCATCCGGGCACGCGCCTTGCCCAGCTCCGCGTCCACCCGGGCCTGGAGCTGTGGGGCGAAGCGGGGGTCGGGCTGCTCGCGCAGGGACTCGAGCATGGAGTCCAGGTCCCCCTGGGACGCGGCGCGAGTCCAGGCGCGTACTGCCGCGGACTGCTGCTGCGGCCACACGGCCCCGCCCACCAGCAACACGCCCACCCCCGCGGCGGCGAACACGCCGGGCCAGGGCGAGCGTGCGTTCTCCGCTCGCACGCGGCCCTTCTTGTCCGCGCGCGCGAGCAGCGCCGCGGGCAGGTGCTCCACCCCGCTCTCCGCGTCCAGCATGCCCTGGCCCATCAACTCCAGCACGCGGCGGCGCCGGCCCATCAACTCCTGGGCCAGCGCTTCCGCCTGCTCCTTGCCTCGCACCCTCAGCGCCACGCGCTGGTCGTTGAAGCGCAGCTCGAGGGTCGTGTCCTGGTAGTTGCCGTTGTCCTGGTGGTCCACCAGGTGCAGGTTCTGCAGGTGCACGAACGGCCACACCGTGACGCGGTCGGTGGCCACCTGGATGAAGTGCAGGGGATGGATGGTGTCGAAGCGTCCAAAGGGGCTCGCCATCACCCGGAGGAGCCGGCGGGCCTGGGCCCACGTGACGCCACAGAAGACGGCCGCGAAGACCGCGCAGACGATCCAGACTGCGACCTCGCGCGCGTTGCCACCGAAGCAGATGAAGGACAACAGGAGGGCGGTGGCGGCGGCGAGCCCCAGCGTATAGAGGGCGGGCATCATCCAGTGCCTCACGGTGCGCCAGCCGTGGAGCCGCTCGGCCTCCTCGTGCAACCATTCGCGGGTGGCGGCCGGCAGGGCGTCCACGTCCAGGATGGCGCGCGTCGGATACGCGACGTCGGTGACACTCTCCGGGTTGAAGCGCCGGCCGAACGCGAGCAACTGGTTCGCGCCCTTGGAGTTCTGCTGAGCGAAGAGGTGCGCGGCGGACGACGAGAGCTGGCCTCCCGTCCAGCGGCGCAGCTCGGGGTCGGTGCTCTCTGGCAGCTCGGCGTCGAGCTGCTCCAGCGCCTTCGCCGCGTCCGCGTCCTGGCCGAACTCCAGCATCGTCGCGATGCGCCGCACCTTGAGGGCGAGCACGTCCATCCGTGAGATGCCGGGCAGCGACTGCGCCTGCTCAAGCACCTTGAGCGCGTCCGCCACCTGCCCCATCGCCTCCAGGCAGTCCGCCAGCGCCACGCGCGGGCTCACCTCCGAGGGGCCATGCTTGCCCGCGCGCCAGAAGGCATCCGCCGCCTCCTTCATCTGCTGCAGGCGGAGCAATGCCCAGCCCCGTTGCAGGTGCCCCTGCCAGTGGTCCGGTGCCCTCGCGAGCAGGGCGTCGAACTCCGCCAACGCCTCCTTGGCGTCACCCTCGTAGAGGAAGTGACGGCCCAGCAGGATGCGCGCGTCGTGGAAGTCCGGCTGCTCATTGAGCAGCTCGGTGAGGAGCCTCCGGCCACCGACCTTGTCACCTGCCTCGAACAGGTTGATGGCCTCCTGGAGGGCGGCGTTCTTCGCTGCCTCCGGGCCGTCCGCCTGTTGCGCGGCGCTGGCGTCAAAGGCCTGGCGCGCTTCGGGGTCGGAGAGCAGTTCGTACGCTTCGCGCAGGCGCCGGAACTCCTCCGGATGCGTCTCCGGCGGGTTCTGCCGGACGCGCTCGAAGTACGCCTTCTTGATGGCGCGGGCGTCCGCGTCCTTGTCGACGCCCAGCACCTCATAGGGGTTCTGGCGAGCTTCGCTGTTCACCGTCGCTCCAGTCCTGGCTTGTTCGCGGCCGCGTTCACGAGCCGCCACGCCTCATCCAAGCTGTCCACCGCGATGAGGCGCAGGCGCATGGACACCTCGGGCGGCAGCGTCGCCGCGTCGTCCAGGTTGCGGCGCGGGTGCAGCACCACGCGCATGCCATTGAGATACGCGGCCACCAACTTCTCGTGCACGCCGCCCACCGGCCGCACGTCACCGTTCAGCGTCAGCTCACCCGTCACGGCCAGCCGCGCGGGCAACGGGCGCTGCGTGTACGCGGAGAGCCCCGCCAGGGAGAGGGCGAGTCCACAGGACAGTCCGTCCTTGCCGATCTCCGTATTGGTGAAGTGAAGGTGCAGGTCCTGACGGGTCATGAGCGGCCCCAGGCTCAGCGCGGGCGCGCGAGCACGCACCACGCTGAAGGCCACCTCCGCCGCCTCCTGCGCCCTGGGCCCCACGTGGCCGCTGCACCGCAGGACGCCGCGCCCGGGCACCGCGACCGCCTCCAGCGGGGAGACACTCCCTCCTCCCGGATGCCACCCAAGCACGCCCACGCGTCCGACCGCGGGCCGGTCGCGCGCCAGCAGACGGCGGCGTTCGGCGACTTCGGCCTCGCGGCCCGCCGCCGCCAGGGACTCTCCGTTCACGGCCGCGCGGGCATAGAGCTCCGCCGCCTCGTCCAGTGCTCCGGCTTCGAGCCGAAGGTCTCCCAGGCGCAGCGCCGCGGCCCCCGGTGCCCCCGCGAGCGCGAGCACGGCGCGACGGGCCTCCTCCACCTGAGCGGCGGGACGTCCCTCCAGCCACATCAGCTCCGCGCGAAGCAGGGCCGCGGCGGCGCTGGCCCGGGTCGCCGCGGGTGCGACGACAAGCAGCCGCTTCACCTCCGCGAGCGCCCCCCGGGAGAGCGCTTCGACGGCGCCATCGAGCTTCGCCTCGCGGAGCGCGGAGCGCGCCGTGGGCAGCGCGAGCGCCTGTACCGATTGCTCCCGGGGAGGCGCGTCCAGCATGGCGGTGGTGGCCGGGAGCCCGAGCGCCGCGCGAGCCCCCAGCACCGACTCCGCGAGGCGAGGGTCCTCGGGCGCGAGCAGCCGGGCCCGCCGGAGCGCGGGCATGGCTTCGGATGGACGGTTCGTGCGCTCGCACAGATGGATGACCGCGCGCCAGGCCTCCAGTTCACCAGGGGCCGCTTCGGTGGCCTCGAACGCATGCACGAGCGCGTCGTCCAGCCGGTCCGCCTCCGACAGGAAGGTGATCAGCTCGGCCCTCAGGGACGCGTCGCGAGGAGCGAGGCGAACGGACGTCTCCAACAGCTTCAGCGCTTCCGCCGGCCTGCCATCGCGTGACAAGGCGGCGCACCAGAGGCGGCGCGCGGGACTGCCTCCGCCCAGGTCCAGGGCCAGTCGCGCATGCTCCGCGGCACCGCGGAAGTCACCCTCCTGGAAGAGCGCTTCGGCCAATGCGAACCGCGCAGACGGCTCCGACGGACGCAGCACCACCGCGCGCTTGAGTTCGGTCAGCAGCACGCGCGCTCTCAACCCAGGTCGAACAGCAGGTCCGTGAGCTCGGCGTCCAGCCGGGCCGCGGCGCCCCGGTCGCCCTTCGCGCGGGCCTCGCGCAAGGCATTGCACAGGGATTCCAGCCGGGGCCGCACATGCGCCGGCGCGGTCGCGATCCGTTCGGTCGCCGCGTTCAACAAGGCATCCGCGTCGGCCTCTGGAGACGCGGCAGCAGCCACGGGCGCGGACAACGGCGTCGCCGCCACAGGAGCCGCGCCCCACTCACGCGCCAGCCGCTCCTTCGCCTCCAGCCGCTGCTCCGGCCCCAGGCGCTGCGAGCGCTTGTCCACCACCAGCGTGGCCTCCTTGCCCGTGGAGACCACCCGCGTCGTCACGTCGAGGATGCCATTGATGTCATACGTGAACGTGACCGCGACCTTCTCAGAACCCGCGCGTCCGGGTGGCACGCCCTCCACCATGTACGCGTCCAGCAGCAGGTTGTCCTTCACCAGCCGCGCCTCGCCCTGGAACACGCGGATCTCCACCGCTTTCTGCCCGTCCGCCGTGGTGGCGAAGGTCTCCGTGCGCGACGCCGGCACCGTCGTGTTGCGCGGGATGAGCGGCGAGAAGACCCCACTCACCCGTTCGCGCCCCACCGACGCCTGCACCTCCACGCCCAGCGTGAAGGGACACACGTCGGTGATCATGATGCCGTGCGCGGCGCTCACCGCGCCCGTCTTCAGCCCCGCCTGCAGCGCTGCACCCAGAGCCACCGCTTCATCAGGGTGCACGCCGTCGCGGGGCTCGCGCCCGAAGTACTCGGCGACCAGCCGGCGCACCAGCGGCACGCGCGAGCTGCCGCCCACCAGCACCACCTCCGCGATGGACTTCTTCGACAGCTTCGCGTCCTTCAGCGCGCTCTCCATCGGCTCGAGCGTGGAGCGCACCAGGCCGGTGATCAGCGCCTCGAACCTCGCGCGCGTCACCTCCACCTCCAGCGACGCGGGCGTTCCACCCCGGCCCGGCGCGAGGAACGGCACGATGACCGGCGTGGACTCCACGGACGTGAGCGCGATCTTCGCGGCCTCCGCCGCGGCCTTGAGCCGCACCCGCGCCGCCAGGTTCCCGGCCAGCGACACGCCGTGGGCGCGCTCGAACTCCGCGCCCAGCCACGCGGCCAGCACCTGGTCGAAGTCAGTGCCTCCCAGCTGGTTGTTGCCTGCGGAGGCCTTCACGTCCAGCACGCCCTGGAACATCTCCAGCACGGACACGTCGAACGTGCCGCCGCCCAGGTCGTACACCAGCACGTACTGCTCGGCGTCCAGGTGGTTCACGCCGTACGCGAGCGCCGCGGCGGTGGGCTCGTTGAGCAGCCGCTCCACCTTGAGCCCCGCCAGCTCCCCCGCATCCTTGGTCGCCTGTCGCTGCGCATCGCTGAAGTAGGCGGGCACCGTGACCACGGCTTCCGTCACCGCGCCGCCCAGCGCCCGCTCGGCGTCCTCGCGCAGCGCACGCAGGATGAGCGCGGAGATCTCCGTGGGGCTGTAGCGCCGGTCACCCAGCGTCACCGGCAGGTCGCGGCCCATGCGCCGCTTCACCTCCGCGATGGTGCGCTCCGGATGCACGAGCAACTGCGCTCGCGCGGACTCGCCCACGTGGAGCCGCCCCTCCGCGTCCAGCCCCACCACCGACGGCGTGAGGCGCTGCCCCAACCGGTTGGTCAGGAGGTTGGGACGGCCCGCGCTGTCGAGCGCGGCCACCAGGGAGTGCGTGGTGCCCAGATCGATGCCAACGACATGACTCATGTGAGGTGAACCCAAGGCCTTTCGGCGAAGGACCGCGAGCGGCGGACTAGGACTCCGGCGGCGTCCACGGCTGAGCGGGCGCGGCGGCGGTGGCGGCCTCCGGGGCCGAGTACAGGCGGTGCAGCTGCCTCAGCCCCTCCTCGCTGATTCCCGCCTCACGGGCGATCTCCATCGCGCGCTCCGGCGACGCCTGGGTCACCCACTTCCACCTGTACGTAGCGATGAGCCCGCCGATGCAGGCCAGTGCGAGCAGTCCGCTGAAGATGGCGTCCACCGGATGCATCCCGGCGAAAGAGAAGAAACCGCTGAACAGCGAGATGCTCCCCAAGATGATGAACAGCAGGCGCGCCCACGCCACGAGCACGGACTTGCCGCTCATGGCGATGGCCTGCCCGCGCCAGCCATTGCCCTCCTCGGCCATGACGAGCCAGCCCTCCAGCGGGATGAGCGGCACGAAGTTGATGTGACCGAACTTCGTCGCGACGTAGCCCAGGCCTGGAATCTCATCCACCTTGCCAAAGAGCCGCGAACCGAAAATGACCATGTGCGTCCCCCTCGAAACCGTCGCGCCGTGCCACGAAGGCCCCCGGGCGCGTGCGCGCGAATCCTGCGGCACCCAGGCGAACGCACGCAATCCCCCGCCCCGGGTAGGACAGTGCCTCACGACCCCGTGGGCCACCGTCCTCCAGAGCATACGGACCATGAGGGAAGGACTGGTTCCATGACACCCTGAGTGCCGCTTCCCTCCGACGCCGCGTCGCTCAAGGCCGGTGCACGCAGCGGAACCCCACTCCCGTCAGGCCGTTCTTCGGATAGGCGAGGCCCCGGTGCGCGGACCGGAACAGGGAAGGGATGTGATTGAGCCAGGAGCCTCCACGGTGGATGGGCTTCTCCGGCACGCCGGAAGGTTCGGGAGGCGCGTCCTCGCCCAGCCGCTCCTGATAGCCGGTGGCGGTCCACTGCCACACGTTCCCGGCCATGTCGCAAAGCCCCCAGCCGTTGCATCGCGGCCCGGCGTGAACCACCGGAGCCGTGGCGCCCAGGCAGCCACGCGCCCCGCACGACACCGAGCCGACCCCGTGCTCCGCGTCGAACGACTCGCCCCACCAGAAGGCGGAGGTCGTCGAGGCACGCGCGGCGTATTCCCACTCTGCTTCCGTGGGCAGTGCGCCTCCGACGAGTTCGCAGTAGGCCCGCGCGGCGCGCCAGTCCACGCAGTTCACGGGATGATCCGTGCGCTCGGAGTCCAGGTTGCAGCGGCCGAGCCACTCACCCGGGGTCTCCGCGTCGCTCCACCAGCGCGCCTGCGGATCCTTCGCGCGCACCTGCTCACGTCGCGCCGCGAAGGCCCGCACCGTCACGGGCGTCACGTCCATCTGGAAGCGCTCGAACGCGACCTCCGTCCGGGGCCCTTCGTCCACATCCCGCTCCGGCTCTCCCGCCGGTGAGCCCATCTCGAAGCGCCCGGCCGGCAGCCACACCGACTCAGGCGGAGGCACGGTCTCCACGCGGGAGATGCGCGGAGCCGTGCCCTCCTTCGCGGTGCCACAGCCCGCCATGAATACGAGGAGGGCCGAGCCTGAACGGAAGAGGAACGAAGTCGACGTCATTGGGAGGCATGTTCGAACTTCGCGGACTGGTACTCCAGCAGGACGTCACACCCCTCCAGCTCCGGCTGGTGCGTGGCGAAGACGCGCGCCCGGACGAAGCGGTAGTCCTGGGGATCGTCCAGGTTCGCCCAGTCAAAGAAGCCCTGGAACCGGAGGTCCATCTCCCCGGGCTTCAGGCGCCCCTGATGCCATGGCACCTCCCGGACCTCCGGCGAGGGTGTCTTCGCGTGGAAGACCTCCAGGTGTCCGACGGGCGGAAAGCAGGGACGAACCCGGATGGCCTCCACGAGGCCCGAGCCATCCGGCCGGCTGTTCTCCATCCCCGCCTGGACCAGGACAAGCCCGTGGAAGAGCGACTGCTCCACGTTGATGAACTCGTGCCACCCGTCCTCCAATGGCTGGAAGTACGTGTTCCACACGTGCCGGGCGCATTCCCGGTACTGACGCATCAGGCGATCCAGGTCCGCGCTCATCGCTCCACGCCCTCCAGCAACGACAGGATGAAGGCGCCATACGCATCCTTCATCGGCAGCTCGTAGTCCACCTTGAGGCGGCGGCGCTCCGCGAGGACCGTCTCCCCCGTCCTCGGGTCGCGGGCCTCCTTCGCGTACGTCTCCCGGTAGAGCCCCGTCCCGCGCTTCTGCCAGTTCGGCACGTCGTTGAAGTTCACGCCCCGCTGGAAGAGCAGCTCGTTCTTCTCCGACACCGACAGGCGCGTGAGCATGTTCGTGGCCTCCGCCACGTTCTTTCCTTCGCGGCGCAGGCTCCAGTAGCAGTGCGCGTTCAGCGCGTTCCTCACCGCGTCCTCATTGCGCCAGCGGAAGTAGTCACGCACGAGCCCCGCGTTCGGCAGCTCGCAGATGCGGCAGTCGAACACGGCCAGGTCCCCCAGGAGCAGCGAGAACTTCGCGCTCGCCTCCCCCGCGAGGATGGAGTTGAGCTTGCGCGTCTTGCGCCCGAAGGTGTCCTCGTCCGGGTGGAAGAGCAGCGAGATTTCGTCGCTCTGCGTGTAGCCGTAGACGACCCGGAAGCCGCAGTCCATCAGGTGCCCGGTCGTCGCGACCATCAGGTCGCGCACGCGCACGTCGAAGGGGCTCTCGAAGGCGTGCACCTCCTTCGTGAGCCGCGTGAAGCCGCGCCCATCGATGCGCGCCACCATGAACACGCCGGGCAGCACGCACAGGTCGTGCGCGGTCTCGAACACGCGCATCTTCTCGTCCAGCTCATCGAACTTCACGTTGCCACTCCTCCACGGTGAAACCGTCCGGCCCCAGCCGGACGAAGAAAAGCGCGTCGAAGCCCTCTTCGGGATTGGGGACCTGCAATCGCTTGTACGTCCCGAGCACGCCCACCAGCGGCACGCGCTGCTCCACCGGGCGCTGATCATTCCGCAGGAGCGCGTCCGCGACCTTCGACTGGAAGTAGAGCCCCACCACGCGGAAGCCGAACTGCTTCGCGGCCGAGATGTAGCGGGAGCGCTCCGCCACCGTGGGGTTGGTGTTGTCCACCACGAAGGGCTGCTTCGCTTCCAGGCACGCGCGCAGCAGCACCTTCTCCCGGTGCCGCGTCTTGAGCATGTCCAGGCTCAGGCGGACGTGCGTGGTGAAGAAGCGCTCCCGGTAGAAGCTGCTCTTCCCCGCCCCCTGGATGCCCGTGAAGATGACCGCTTCCATGCCGCCCCGCCATCCCGCGAAGGCCGCGCGCGGGAGGGCGGGGCGGCATGGAAG
>NZ_RAWN01000141.1:0-26165 GCF_003668895.1 Corallococcus sp. AB045 | reverse complement strand
GGGCTGGGGCGGGCGGAGGGGCTGCGAACGGAGCGGATGGCCATGACGTGTCTCTTTTCTGGAAGGGGAGTGAGTGCTGCTCTCAGCGACGAGGACACCCATAGCAGCGGGCATGCCAACGCCCCTGCCCCGCCAGGTCATGCGTAAACCGTTGATCTTCCTTGGGCGCACGTGAGGCACCGCCCGTGCCCCGGGCTTGCGCCTGGTGACTGCCGTCAGGCGTTGATGTCTCCAGTCATCAGGAGCGGGTTGCGTCGGGCGTCGTGCTGCAGCTGATGCAGGCGCAGGTGTTCGCGTGGCTGAAGGCGAGCAACAGCCAGACGCTCTACGTGAGGGGCCACAGCCTGGGCGGGATGTTTCCCAGCTTCAGCAGGTGCTGCTCCGCGGACTCGACCGCGTCCTTCCAGGTTGGATCCGTGCTCGCTGTCTTCAGCAGCCGCAGGTTGAGTGCCACCGTCGCGGTCGGCTCGCCGTCCGTCGCGAGCGTCAACAGCCGGTGGTCTGAATTCGAAGGCGAGGTGTCGCGACCGCTGGCACACCCCACGAGGAGGAGCTCGCCCAGGCAAAGAATGACGCTCTTCAGGTCGGGCATCCCCGGAGTCTCGTGTGTGGGTGTGACTCCCGGCATGGATGCCCTTGGATTCGGAGACAAACAAAAGCTCGCAACCCTTTGACTCCTGCTCTCGGGGCTCACAGCATGCGCGCTCCGTATGACAAACAAGACCCAGACCGGCTCCCGTAAATCCCTGTGGGCGCGAATGTTTTGCGCCACCCTCCTGCTCTCACTCGCGGCCTGTGGAGGTGACTCCACCACGGATTCCGATGCGGGGGCCCGGCCCGATGCCTCGGCCGGGACCCAGGACGCCGGTTCCGATGTGGACGCCGGGGCGGATGCCGGGACGCAGCCCGAGGATGATGCAGGCACCGACGCGGGCCTCGACGCCGGGACGATGGACGCGGGCCCTGAGGACGCGGGCCTCGACGCCGGGACGGTGGACGCGGGTACCGAGGACGCGGGCACCACCGATGCCGGCACCGACCCTGTCGACGCGGGTTCCCTGCCCGTCTGTGGCGACGGAAAGAAGGAGGGCAACGAGGGATGTGACGACGGGAACACCACGAGCGGCGACGGCTGCAACGCGAGCTGCCAGGTCGAGCCGGGGTGGAACTGTGGCGCCAGCGGCATGAGGTGCCACGCCGCGCGCTGTGGCGACGGCATCATCGCGGCCCCGGAGGAATGCGAGGACGGCAACACGGTCAGCGGCGATGGCTGTAACGCCACCTGCCGGCTGGAGCAGGGCTCCGTGTGCAACGGCGTGGGCCAGCCGTGCACGGAGACGATCTGCGGCGACGCCAAGGTGGAAGGCACCGAGCAGTGCGACGACGGCAACCACGACCTGGGTGATGGCTGCTCGCCGCTGTGCCAGCGGGAGCCCCGCTGCGTGAATGGGGTTTGCGAGACCCTCTGTGGCGACGGCATCCTCGCGGCCGGAGAGTCGTGCGACGACGGCAACCATCGCGACTTCGATGGCTGCTCCGCGACCTGTCAAATCGAAGAGGGCTTCGCCTGCGTCCTTGCAGAGCCCTTGTCCACGCTGAGGCTCCCCCTCGTCTACCGCGACTTCCGGGGGAATGACCTGCCCAACGGCCACATCGACTTCCAGAACGCGAACGGGCAGGAGACAGGCATCGTCCAGGCCGCCCTGGGCCCGACCGGCAAGCCCGTCTATGCCAAGACAGGTGTGTTCTCCGCCACGACGCATGGAGTGGTGTCTTTCGACCAGTGGTTTCGCGACGTGACCGACGTCAACCTGACCGTCGTTTCCACGCTGCCCCTGTCGCGGACCTCTTCTCCCAGTAGCCTCGCCTATCTGTTCGAGGACACAGCCTTCTTCCCGCTCGACGGCAAGGGCTGGGTGGCCGCGGGGCAGGAGACGACGCGTCCGGACAGCGCGGGAGCGCCGCACAACTACAGCTTCACCAGCGAGACGCGTTTCTGGTTCGAGTACCGGGGCGTCGAGCAGCTCGTCTTCACGGGAGACGACGACGTCTGGGTCTTCATCAACGGGAAGCTCGCCATCGACATGGGAGGGGTTCACGGCAGCCTGTCCGCGACCGTGAACCTCGCAGACCGGGCGTCCGTGTTGGGCCTCCAGCAAGGCCGTGTCTATGAGGTCGCCGTGTTCCAGGCGGAACGCTTCACCACGGGCTCGGGCTACAAGCTGCAACTCTCCTCGTTCCTGCCGACCAGCCCGCCCAGGGTGTGCATCTCCGCCTGCGGCAATGGCAGGCTGGACGAGGGCGAGGAGTGCGACGATGGCACGAACCAGGGGGGCTACGGGCAATGCGCCCCGGGCTGCCTGCTCGGCATCCGCTGTGGCGACGGGGTCGTGCAATACGACCGGGGCGAAGAGTGCGACGACGGAAACACCGTCAGCCGCGACGGCTGCGCCGCCACCTGCAGGCTGGAGTTGTAGCCAGCCTCGGAGGCGTTCCGGGAAGGGCTGACCTGCTGGGGGCCGTGCCTGGCCCTCGGTCTTCGATGTCTGCCTTCTTCCAGGTCTGGGGGGGAGGCGGGGATCGCGGTTCGGGTTGCCGTTCATCCAGTACGGGTTCGCGCCCGTTTGCCCCTGGTGGCGCTGGCCTGGTTTGGGCGTGAGGTGGCCCCTGCATTCCACTTGACATGGCTCTTTTAGTCGTTATTTTGAAGTTATTCAAAATATCAAAAGGTCGTGATGCGAACGCAGGAGGTCTTCAAGGCAATTTCCGACCCGACCCGGCGCAAGGTGCTCAAGCTCCTGCAGGGCGGCTCGAAGTCAGCGGGCGAACTCGCTGAGGCGTTCGACATCACCAAGGGGTCGCTGTCGCATCACTTCAACGTGCTCAAAGCCGCGGACCTGGTGCGCTGTGAGCGCCGCGGGCAGCAGATCGTCTACTCCCTCAATACGACCGTGTTCGAGGACGTAGCGGCAGTCCTTCTTGACCTCTTCAAGGTCGAAAAAGGGAATGGAGACCAGTCATGAGAATCAGCCGAGCCAATGTGCTGAGTCTGGGATTCGTCGTCGTGGCGTTCGCGATGGCCTTCATGCTCTACGGCCAGTTGCCGGAGTCGATCCCCACGCATTGGAATGCCGAGGGGGTGGTGGATGGGTACACGCCCAAGCCCTGGGGGCCCTTCGTCCTGCCGCTGGTGATGGCTGCCGTGTATCTGGTCCTGGTGGCCGTGCCGCGGATTTCGCCCAGGGGCTACCGCGTGGAGCGATTCCAGGGCGTCTTCGAGGGCATCCAGGCGGTGCTGGTCGCGTTCCTGTTTCTGCTCAACGCCCTGGTCCTGCTCTCGGGCATCGGCGTGTCCGTGCCGATGGCGCGTGTGGTTCCCGCGGGAGCGGGCCTGGTCCTCATGGTCCTGGGCAACTACATGGGGAAGTTCACGAAGAACTTCTTCTGTGGAATCCGGACGCCCTGGACGCTCGCGAGCGACGAGGTCTGGCTGCGCACCCATCGCCTGGGAGGAAGGCTCTTCGTCCTCGCGGGAATCATCGTCCTCGCTTCAGGGCTTCTCGGCGGTGGTCCGGTCCCCGTGCTTGCGGCTGTCGCCGTCGCGGCGGCGACTCCCGTGCTCTACTCGTACTTCCTCTATCGCCGCATCGAGGGGGACAAGCACGGACCGACAGACGATGCGGGCTCGCATCGCTCTGCGTGAATGCGCTGTTCAAGCCGTCTTGTCCCGTTCTTATTGCCGCCGGCGCCGGGCGTGCTGCTCCTCGTTGCCCGGCGCGAGGCGTGTCCACGAGCCGTGGGACTCAGGGCGTGTAGAACTCCGCCGCGGTGAGGGGATTGCCGTTGAATCCCCCCACGACGAAGACCCTGCCATCGGGCAACAAGGTCGCCGTGTAGATGCGCCGGGACGAAGCCATGGGCTGGGTCGCGCTCCAGGCGTCAGAGGCCGGGTCGTACAACTCCGCCGCCGCGATGTTGACGCCGTTGAAGCCTCCCACGACAAGCACCTTGCCATTGTCGAGCTGCGTCGCCGTGTGCTGGGAGCGAGACGAAATCATGGAGCTCGCGGCGCTCCAGGTGTTCGAGGCCGGGTCGTACACCTCCGCCGATGCGAGAGGCGTGCTGCTGTTGAGCCCTCCCGTCACCAACACCTTGCCATTGTTGAGCAGCGTCGCCGTGTGCTCCCCGCGAGCAGAGGCCATGGAGCCCGCGGCGCTCCAGGTGTTCGAGACAGGGTCGTACAACTCCGACATTGCGAGATGCGTGCTGCCGTTGATTCCCCCCGTCACCAGCACCTTGCCGTTGTCGAGCAGCGTCGCCGTGTGGTTCTCGCGAGGAGAAGCCATGGAGCGCGCGGCGGTCCACGTGCCCGTGGCCGACGAATACAGCTCCGCCGTCGCGAGAGCCCCGTTGGCGTTGTATCCACCCGTGACGAGCAGCCTGCCATCAGGCAGCCGGGTCACCGTCTGCCGAGCACGCGCGGAGGTCATGGCGGCGGCAGCGCTCCAGGAGCCCGAGGCTGGATCGTACAGCTCTGTCGCCGCGAGGACGGCGCCCCCGATGGAGATGCCTCCCAGGACCAGGGCCCTGCCATTGAGCAGCGCCGCCGCGTGCTGGGTGCGATTTGAGGCCATGCTGGCGCCTGCATTCCAGGTGCCCGAGGTGAGGTCATACGCCTCCGTCGTCCGAAGGATTGTATTGCTCTGGCCGCCCGCGACCAGGACCTTGCCCCCGGGCAGCAGCGTCGTCGTGTGGCCATAGCGAGCGCCGACCATCGTCGCCGTCGAGACCCACCCCGAGTTCACACATGCGGGAAGGCCCGTCACGGTGAAGGAATGGGTGGAGACGCCGCCCAGGGCATTGGTGACCGTGGCGGTGAGCGTGGGGAGGGCCGCCGTCACGCACGCGGGCGCCGTCCACGTCACCTCGCTGGTATTGGCGCTGGAGGTGGGGCTGCCGGGAGTCCCCGCGTTCGCCGTCCAGGAGAACGCCATGGCGCTGCCCTGCGGGTCCACCGCCTTGAGGCGGAAGGTGACAATGCCATGGGCTGACGTGGAGGTGGCGGACTGAAAGGTTTCGGTGATGTCGGGCGGGAAGGTGGCCGTCTTCTTGGGGCCCACGCAGAGGGAGAAGGTGCCCGTGGTCTGACCGCCAACGGGCTGGCCGCCGCGGGAGTCCGTGACGGTGACGGTGAGCGTGCAGTTGTTGCACGCGCTGCTGGAGGGTTGCGCGGTGGCGGTGAACCGCGCGGTGGCGGAGTGGGCGTCGGTCCACGTGCCCGGGCAGGAGGCCGCCCAGTGGTAGGCCAGGGAGTCCCCGTCACTGTCAGAGGCCGTGGCGGAGGCGGTGGTGGACTCGTTCACCTCAAGGGCGGTGACGCTGGCGGAGATGTTGTCCACTTGCGGCCAGGTGTTGATGGAGGCGTTGACGATGGCGTCCCCCTTGCCGGTGGTGACGGTGACGTTGAAGGTCACCTTGCCCTGGGCACCCTTCGAGTCGGTGACCGTCAGGGTCAGAGGCACGGTGGCCGCGGACGCGGGCGCCGTCCAGGTGGTGGCGAGGCTGCCCGCCTGGGCGAAGCTGCCCGAGGGCGCGCTCCAGCTGTACGTCAGGGTGTCGCCCGGGTTGGCGTCCGAGGCGGCCGCCTGGAGGCTCACCGTGCCCCCGGGCCCGACGGTGCCGGGCGCGGCCGACAGTGAGACAATCCGGGGCGCGGCATTCTCAAAAGGCGCCGCCGGATTGACCTCCTGCAAGGTGATGGAAACCGCTGTCGTCTGCTGGGCGAGAATGGTGACGTGGGTGGCCGTTCCCGCGTAGAGCTTCGTCCCACTGTTATTGAAGGCCTCGGCGATGAAGGTGCGCAGGGTGCCCGCGGGCAGGTTGCCGAGGATTCCGCTCCACTGGCCATTCGTCTTCACGAGGCTCGCGGTGCGGGTGGGCATGTCCGCTGCGGTGACCTCCACCACCACGGAGGCGACATCGGACGAGGAGAGAGCCTGCGCAAGCAGGTGCACCTCACCCGTACCCGCCGCTTGCTCCTGGGGGCCACCACACCCCGCCGCGACAGTGAGGAGGACAACCGCGAGGCACGCCCATGACTGCGTTGTTCTTCGTGTCATGGATTGAATGACGTCATGTCTGGAGAGACAAGGCAATTTGCCCTGTCGGCCCGGGACCGGAGCGGCATCCCGGGCCGTGCGCGGCGGTCAGAAGGTGACGACGCCGTAGTCGTTCAGCAGGCCGGAGCTCGCGGCGGCCTGCACCACCGTGATGAGCCTGTCGCCCGCAGCGGAGTAGAAGACGAAGCGGCCGAAGCTGTCGTGCGAGGTGCCATTCACCTTGAAGCGCGGCAACGGAATGCTCTGGTCGAAGCCGAGGAAGTCCGGGTGGTAGAGCCGGACGTCCTTGCCCACCGTGGTGCTCCAGTAGCTCTCCAGGACCAGCGCGATGCGGCCGGCCGCGGTGGAGTGGGTCAGGTGACCGATGGACGACGCATCGGGGAGCGCGCCCGCGTACGTCATGTCCTCGTTCCTGGCGTTGGAGGCGCGGAAGGTGTTGCCGCAGGCGGTGAAGATGCGGGCTCCGTCCTCGGAGAACCACAGGTCCCCGCACATGTAATAGCTTCCGTGGTAGGGCGAGTCGTAGATCATCTGCGCGGTGCCGCCGCTGATGTCATACTTTTCGATGTCGTCTGGCGACAGGCCGTTGTTCGCGCCGTAGAGGGCCGTCCCCCCGGGATGCAGGCGCGCCCGGGTGCCGGCGCGGATGGACCAGGAACCGCTCAGCGTCTCCACGCCGGAGACCAGGTCGATGCAGTGGATGGACACCCACTGGTCCGTGCGCGGGAAGGCATACGCGAAGCCATTCCCGGCAAGGACGACGTCGAAGACATCGGCTGTGACGGGCACCGTCTTCACCAGTCGCGGCGCGGAGAGGTCGACGTAGGAGATGTTCGCGTCATGGCCCACCGCCGCGAACAGGCCGTCCGGTCCCACGCTGACAGCGGTGGGGGTCGTGGGCAGGGCGACCGAGGTCTCCGTCTGCGTGGACGGGTCGTAGAGGTAGAGGGCGTTGGGGTTGGTGGCGACCATCACCACCCGGTCGAGCGCCTTGCTGTACTCGGCGTCGATGACGCGATGGCTGAGCCTGTGGACGGAGGGCTGCTGGGCGGTGATGACCACCGTGTCCGCGGGGCTCGCGGCCCGGCCATCCTCCACCACGAGTGACAGCTCGTAGTTGCCTTCGACGTCGAGCGTGAGGGAGGGCGTCTGGGTATTGGCCTGCCGCAGGGTGGCGGTGCTGCCCATGGGCTTGCGGCTGAGCGTCCAGGCGAAGGTCAGGGGGTCGTCATTCTCGTCCTGTCCCTTGCCCGGCACGGTCGCGGACGTGCCAACGATGGCCACGCGGTCGGCACCGGCGTCCGCCACGGGCGCCCGGTTCTCGGCCGTCACCTTGAGGAGTGCCGGCGCGGAGGCGTGCTTCCCGTCGCTGACGACGAGCCTGATGACGTAGTCGCCGTCCTGGTCGGGGACGAAGGTGGGCTTCATCGCGGTGTCATCCCGCAGCGTGGCGGCGCTGCCCTCGGGCACGGACACGAAGGACCAGGTGAAGGTGAGGGGCTCACCCGTCGAGGACGTGCTCGCGCTGCCATCCAGCGTCACCGGCTTGCGGCTGAGCACGGCGCGAGACGCACCCGGGCGCGCGGTGGGGGCGGCGCTCCGCACGGAGAGCGTGAGGAAGGCCGGCTCGGACTCGAGCGCACCGTCGCTGACCACCAGCCTGAGGACGTAGCCGCCCTCCAGGTCAGGGGTAAAGGAAGGCTTCGCGGAAGACTGCTGGGAGAGCGCGGCCTTGCTGCCGGACGGGGCGGAGACGACGGTCCACGCATAGCTGAGTGCCTGGCCTTCCGGGTCGGTGCTCGCGCTGCCGTCCAGCTCCACGGCATGGTCCACCACCCCCTCCTGGGAGGAACCCGCACGGGCCACCGGGCGCAGATTTTCGGGTGGCGGGGGAGGCGTGGTGGAGCCACCACAGGCAATGGACAGCACTCCCAGGGACACCAGGAGGAAAACGGTTCGGATGTGTATGGCTTGGTTCAAAGTTCGTCCCCCTCGAAATGCTGGCGGGCCGGAATGAAGTGCCAGCTCGTGAGAGGAGACGATGAGCGCACGAATCAATGCTTTAAAAAAACGCAGGGGATGACCTGGGTGCCATCCGAACGTGCAGAAGCTGACTGTCCATTCCATGGGTCAGACTCGCCACCGCGATGAAGGTGCCGGGGCCACGATTTCATTCAATCAGGCGTGGTGCGTCGGGTGAGCCCAGCAACCCGTTGGGATTGCTGGGCCTGATGATGTGCCGAAGGCGGGATTCGAACCCGCAACCTCCGCGTTCTGAGCGCGGCGCCTCTACCAAGTTGGGCTACCCCGGCGGGTGTGTCTTTGATTGGATTTGAAGTCGGGATGACTGGATTCGAACCAGCGACCTTGCGCGCCCGAGGCGCACGCTCTCAACCAGGCTGAGCTACATCCCGATGCTTGGAGAAACCTTCGAGGGTGGACCCGGACACGACAAGGGCCGGGTCCCCTCTCGGGAACCCGGCCCTCGTCACGCCTCCCGGGTCACCGGGCGGCGGGTGCGAGCGTCAGGTCCCGGGCGCACTGCCACGGAAGGATGGGGTGGCCAGCTCCAGGTTCTCCAGAGAGGTCACCTTCGTGGCGGGGCGCTTCGGGTCCAGCGTGTTTCGGATCTGCAATGGGCATCCCTCCTTTCTGGAGAGGAATGACGGGCGATAAATCCGTTCCTGACAGGCTCCGGCTCGTGGACCGGGCGCGCACGGGTGTAGCCTGGGAAACCCCGTACCGGAGGCACGTCCGTGAGAATCGCGCAGCTCATGCAAGAGGTTGCCAAGGAGAAGGAGCTCACGCTCAGTCAGCTGGAGATCTACATGCTCCCGCCCAGCGCCATCCTGGCGACCGCGCGCAACCCGGAGGGCCCCTCCGAGGAGGCGGTGTTGGCCTTGTTGGACAGGCCCTTCAAGGACTACGTCGAATGGATGCTAGCGGAGCAGTTCTCGGGCTCCTGCGGCGCGACCTCGGGCTGGCTGGATGACGTCACCTCCCGGACCACCGATGCGAAGGCAGGCACACTGACGGAGGTCAGCTCGGGCGCGTTCTTGAGCAAGGTGCTCTCCGAGATGATCGGCAACTACGGTCGCTGGTACTGCCGATGCACGCTCAAGGTGCATTCCTTCTTCATCGAATGCATCGAGCGCAAGGCCTGCATCTATCAGAGCTACTTCGGGCACTACTCGCTCAGCGCGTCCGTGGAAGACCTCGTCGAACGGAACCGGCTGGAGTTGCTCCCCCTGCTCGAAGCCGCCGTCCATGACGACATGCAGGGCATGTTCGCGAAGCTTGGGATGAACGAGGACTGGGATGCGCTGCCCGAGGACGAGGCCCAGCGCAAGGAACGCAAGTACCGGGCCTCCTGGTCGATCGCCAGGAACAAGCCCTTTTCGGTCATCGAAAAGGACGTGTACGAGGGGCGAAAGGCCCTCTTCAAGAAACAGGCGCCGCTACACGACAAGCCCACCGTGGAGTACCGCATCAATACGAGCCCCGCGCCGGTCGACGACATTCGCAGGAACATCGCGGCCTCCGTCGCCACGACCCAGCCTGCCTGGAAGGAGATGCTCGGCAGCAAGAAGACGGTCCGCGAGCTACTCTCCGGCGTGTAGCCCCACGCGGAGACATCCATGACGGAACTCGAGACCCTGGCTGCCTTCGAGCAGCACCTTCGCGACGGCCGCGGCCTCGCCAATGTCATCCTCCAGGGGCTGGACCTGCGCGCGTGGGGCGACGCGCTGCTGAAGGCGGACCTCACTGGCACCGTCTTCCTGGGCTGTCTCCTGGAGCCCGCGACCCTGCAACAGGTCCTCGCGCGGGGCGCCATGGTGTTCCCGCCGTTCTCCGGGCTGCCCTATTGCCCGTACCGGGGCAGCCTCTACACGCCGGAGGAGCTGTACGCGGGCTTCGACCCGACCCGCCCGGACACCTACGCGGACACGCTGGATGCGCGCATCTACGCGCATTGGAACTCGCGCGGTGGGGCGCACCCTCCCTCCATCCTGGAGACCCTGGCGCAGCGGCTTCACGACCACGCCGTCAGCGACGCGCTGGAGGAGGCGCTGCTGGACCAGGGCAAGCCCCGCCGGGTGGTGGCCATCATGGGTGGCCATTCCATGCTGCGAGGCCAGGAGGCCTACCGCTCCGTGGCGGAGCTGGCCCGGTCGCTGGCGCGCCTGGGTTTCTTCCTGGTGAGCGGCGGCGGCCCGGGCGCCATGGAGGCCACGCACCTGGGCGCGTGGTTCGCCGCGCGGCCGGATGAAGACCTGGACGCGGCGCTCGCGGTGCTGGCGCGGGCTCCGTCCTACAAGGACCGGGACTGGCTCGCGCGCGCCTTCGAGGTGCGCGCGATGTGGCCCCTGCTCGACGCGGCGGCGATGGGCGACAGCCTGGGCATCCCCACCTGGCTCTACGGCCACGAGCCTCCCAACCCCTTCGCCACGCGCATCGCGAAGTACTTCGCCAACAGCGTGCGCGAGGAGGGCCTGCTCACCATCGCCCGGGGTGGCGTCGTCTATTCACCCGGCAGCGCGGGCACCGTGCAGGAGATCTTCCAGGACGCGTGCCAGAACCACTACAACACCGTGGGCGTCATCAGCCCCATGCTCTTCCTGGGCCGCGAGTTCTGGACGAAGACGCGGCCCGTGTACCCGCTGCTGGAGCACCTGGCGCAGGGGCAGGAGTACGCGAGCCACCTGCTCCTCACGGACTCGAAGGAGGACATCGTCCAGGCGCTCGTGCGCTTCGATGAAGAGCGCGCGGCCCTGGCGCGGGTGGGCTGACCGCGACGGCTCAGCCCTGACCCGCGACCGGGGTGACGGCGTTCAGGTTCACGAACGCGTCCCGCTTCACCCCGTGCTTGAGGAAGTCCTGCACCGCCCGCGCGAGCGTCGCGGCCAGCAGGCCCAAGAGGGGCAGGTGTTCGCCGCCCTCGCAGGTGGCCTGTCCTTGCGTGTCCTCGGTGTCGGGCGTGAAGCGTTCATCCCAGCGCACCAGGCCGAACATGCCGTCCGCGGACACCGCGCCGTGCACCAGCGGCGTGCCCGTCTTCCGGGCATGGTCGCTGAGCAGCTGGCGGCTGTCCTGGTTGTCGAAGGCATCCACCAGCAGGTCCGCGCCCTTGCACAGCGCCTCCACGTTGTCGCGTGTGAGGCGCACGCCGAAGGACTCCGCCTTCACGCCGTGCAGGTTGTGCAGCTGGAGCTTCAGCGCCTCCGCCTTGTTCTTTCCGACGGACGGCTTCACGTAGGCCTGCGACAGCAGGTTCTTCGACTCCACGCGGTCGAAGTCGATGAACACCAACGTCGCGTCCAGGTTGCGGCACAGCAGCGCCGCCGCGGACCCGATGGCCCCCACGCCACAGAAGACGATGCGCATGGTGGCCGCCCTCAGCACGCCCCGAAGGGCACCTTCGGACGCAGATAGATGCGCTCCTCGCCGTGCGCGCCCCGGAAGCGGTCCACGACGTAGTGCTGGAAGGCTTCGTCCCCCAGCTGGAAGCGGTGCAGGCCCGGCACTCCGCCAGAGCGCACCAGCTCCACCGCGATGCGGCGCACGTCCGCGTCGCTGATGTGCCGCTCCAATTCCACCGGCACGTCCGCCGAGTGTCCGTCATAGGTGATGTTGAGCGTCGCCATGGTCGCGTGCCTCCAGGGAAGGGAACCCTGGCCCGGGACGGTGCCCCCAGGTGCATCCTGACAACCCGGCCGCGTGAGCAGCCTCGCCCTGGCCTCCGTCGCCTCCTGGACGTGGGGGAGGGGAGCGGCCGTCACCTTCCGGCCGGAGGATGCACAGTGTTGGGCTCACGGGAGGAGACGCATGGAGTCACCGCGAGCACCGCACCCCTGGAACGTCACGCCCACGGAGGCCGTGGCGCTGCAGAAGCGCCTGCGCGAGCAGCTCATCCTCGAACCGCCTCCGGGCCTGCGCATCACCCGCCTGGCGGGCGCGGACATCTCCACGGAGAAGGGCAACGACACGGGCTATGGCGGCATGGTGGTGCTCGACGCGGAGACGCTTCAGCCGGTGGCCCACGCCGTGGCCACGGCGACGCTGACGTTCCCCTACGTCCCCGGCCTGCTGTCCTTCCGCGAGCTGCCGGTGCTGGCCGCCGTCTGGGAACGGCTCACCGTCCGCCCGGACGTGCTCGTCTTCGACGGCCAGGGCACCGCGCACCCGCGACGGGTGGGCATTGCCTGCCATGGAGGGCTGCTGTTCGACATCCCCTCCATCGGCTGCGCCAAGTCGCTGCTGGTGGGCACGCCCGGGAAGCTCGCGGAGCGGCGGGGCGCCACGTCCCCCATCACCCATAAGGGAGAAGTGGTGGGCATGGCGGTCCGCACCCGCACCGGCGTCAGCCCCGTGTACGTCTCTCCCGGCCACCGCATGGACCTGGACACCGCCGTGGAGTGGGTGTTGAAGGCCAGCCCCCGCTACCGTGAGCCGGAGACGACGCGCCACGCGCACCGGCTGGTGAACGCCTTCCGCCGCGCGGGCGGTGAATCCGCGGAGTTGGAGGGGAGTCCCGGATGAAATCCGTGGGGTTGATGCTGGTGGTGGTGGGCCTGGGGCTTGCCGTCGTGGGCCTGCTGGTGTGGGCCGGCGCCTTCTCCTGGTTCGGCCGGCTGCCCGGGGACATCCGCGTGGAGCGCGGGAACACGCGCGTCTACGCGCCGCTGGCGTCCATGTTCCTCATCTCCGTGCTGCTGAGCCTGGGCGCCTGGGTGGTGCGCCGCTTCTTCTAGGCCTCTGGGCGTGAAGCCCCTGCCCACGGATTGAGAAGGCGAGAACCCCGCGGGCCGCCCCCTGCGGAGGGAGCACTGCGGAAACCTGTCCGACAGTCGGACAGGTTCTGGCACCGCGCCGGGCGGGGCGAGCGGATTTCCTCTCAAGGATGAGCGCCCTTTGCGTCTGACCGGCGAAGGCCCGACCGGACAGGTGGGCCGCCTGCTGTCCGGCCGGACAGGGGAGGCCCCGTCACCGGGGACAGGCGGGGAGCGTGGGGCCGGACGGGGAGTGGATCCCCGCCGTTGGACCGCGCAGCATGCGGCCCCCGTCCCGGATGTCACCGGTGGGGAATAAAAGCAGCATCTGAAAAACGGCGGCGGTCAGGCCGCCCGAGGTGAGCATGCGCAGGCTGTCATCCCCGTGGAGTGAGCTGGCATCCCACTACCCCGTGGTCGTCGTGGGGTCGGGCTATGGCGGAGGCATCACCGCCAGCCGGCTGTCGCGCGCAGGGCAGCAGGTGTGCGTGCTGGAGCGTGGCCGGGAGATGCATCCGGGGGAGATGCCTCGCACGCCCGCGCAGGCGGTGGCCGAGTTCCAGCTCCACTGCGCCCCGGGCCAGGGCGACCTGGACGTGGGCAGCCCCACCGGCCTCATCGAGGTCCACCGCAACGGCGACGTGTCCGTCATCGACGGCTGCGGCCTGGGCGGCACGTCGCTCATCAACGCGGGCGTGACGATGCGGCCCGACCCTCGCGTGTTCGAGGACCCCCGCTGGCCTCAGGCCCTGCGCGCCGACGTGCACGGCCTGCTGGAGGACGGCTTCGCGCACGCGGAGCTGATGCTGCGGCCCCTGCCGTACCCGGAGGACCACCCGCCGCTGCAGAAGCTCAAGACGTTCGGCATCTCCGCGGAGAAGCTGGGCGGACGGATGACGCGGCCTCCGGTGGCGGTGACGTTCGAGGCGGGCGTCAACGCCGCGGGCGTGCGGCAGCCGGGATGCTCGCTGTGCGGTGACTGCGCCACGGGCTGCAACACCGGCGCGAAGAACACCGTGCTGATGAACTACCTGCCGGACGCGCACGCGCACGGGGCCCGCATCTTCACCGAGGTGTCGGTGCGCGCGGTGGTGCCGGACGGCTCGAAGTGGCGCGTCTACTACCGCCCCCTCAACACCGGCCGTGAGCGCTTCGACGCGCCTGACGCCTGGCTCACCGCGGACCACGTCGTCCTGGCGGCCGGCACCATGGGCACGGCGGAGATTCTGCTGCGCTCGCGCGAGCTCGGCCTGCCTGTGTCCTCGAAGCTGGGCCACCGCTTCAGCAGCAACGGAGACGTGCTGGCCTTCGGCTACAACCTGGACATGCCCGTCCACGGCGTGGGCCACGGCGAGCAGGACCACGAGACGCGCGACCCGGTGGGCCCCTGCATCGCGGGTGTCATCGACCAGCGCGACACCGCGCGCCTGGACGAGGGGATGGTCATCGAGGAGGGCGCCATCCCCGGCGCGCTCGCGTCGCTGATGCCCGCGGCGCTCGCGGGGGCCGCGGCGCTGGTGGGCGAGGACACCGACGAGGGCATCCTGGACTGGGTCCAGGAGCGGCTGCGCCAGGCGGACAGCTTCGTGCGCGGGCCGGACCACGGCGCGGTGGAGCACACGCAGACGCTGATGGTGATGTCGCACGACGAGGGCAAGGGCGAGCTGCGGCTGGAGCACGACCGCGTGCGCCTGCACTGGCCGGACGCCGGCCGCGACCCGCAGCTCACCCGCATCGAGGAGCGCCTGCGCCGGGCCACCGCCGCGCTGGGCGGCACCTTCGTGCGCTACCCGCTCTGGTCCGAGGCCTTCGGCAAGGAGCTCCTGTGCACGCACCCGCTGGGCGGCTGTGTCATGGCCGAGCGGGCGGAGGACGGCGTGGTGGACCACGAGGGGCGCGTCTTCTCCGGCGCCTCCGGCCACGCGGTGCATGAAGGGCTGTACGTGTCCGATGGCTCCGTGGTGCCGCGCTCGCTGGGCATCAACCCGCTGCTCACCATCTCCGCCGTCGCCGAGCGCGCCTGCGTCCTGATGGCCCGGCGCCACGGGTGGACCATCGACTACGCGCCGCTGCCGGAGGCCTCGGCGCCCCAGGCCCCCGGGCCCGTGGGCGTGCGCTTCACGGAGACGATGCACGGCTTCCTGTCCGGTGACGTGAAGGCCCCGCATCTGGAGGCCGGCGACCCGGAGCGCGACGACGCCACGCCCCTTCGCTTCGTGCTCACCGTGACGGCCGAGGACCTGGACGCGACGCTGCGCGACGAGCGCCACCCCTTGAAGTTGATGGGCACGGTGACGGCGCCGGTGCTGTCGTCCCGTCCGCTGGTGGTGACTCGCGGCGAGCTGCGCCTGATGACCCGCGAGCACGCGCGGCCGGGCGGACAGCGGATGGAGTACCTGCTGCACCTGCTCAGCGAGGCCGGCGAGGCGTACTACCTGGAGGGCTACAAGGACCTCTACGACGACCCGGGCCTGGACCTGTGGAAGGACACCACGACGCTGTTCGTGTCCCTGCACCGGGGCGACGGCCCGGAGGCGCCGTGCATGGGCCGGGGCTTCCTGCGGCTGACGGCGGAGGAGTTCGCGCGCCAGCTCACCACCCTGCGCGTGCTCAACGCCCGGGACGGCGTGCAGCGGGCGGAGGCCCTGGCCCGCTTCGGCGGCTTCTTCTTCGGCGCCCTCTGGGACACGTACGTCCGGCGCGTGGCCGCCTAGCAGTCAGGCAGCCGGCGGACAGTGCAACAGTCCGCGATGACGTGCCCTCCGGGGCGGGCATGGGCACCCTGTTACCCACCGGGACTGACAGGGAGGACCCCCATGGCTGAAGACCGTGATCCGCAGCGCCGCTCCGGCGCACCCCAGGATGAGGAGCATGCGGAGGAGCGGCGCGAGCTGTCCATCGAGGAGCGGCGTGCGCGGCGCAGTGCGATGCGGGCCAGTCAGACGTATGCCCGCTTCATCGACCACCTCTGCGACCGGGGCGGCATGTCCCCGAGCGTCGCCCAGCAGGCGGCCGTCTCCGTGCTCTGCGGCCTGGAGCAACGCATCCAGGCGGAGGAGTCCTCCGACCTGGAAGCACAGCTGCCGCGCAAGCTCACGGAGCTGCTGCACCGCTGTGAGCGCCACGACGCCGACTCCCGCCCGTCGAAGTTCGGCCGCGACGAGCTGCTGAAGCTGGTGGGCGAGGACCTGGCCTTGAATCCGGACGCCGTGGAGCCCGTGGTGCGCGCGGTGATGGACGCCGTCCGTCATCAAATCAGCGAAGGCGAAGCGGAGGACGTGAGCGCCCAACTGCCCGAGGACATCCGCCACCTTTGGCTGCCGACGATGTGAAGCCGGCTGTTAAGGTCTCCGGCACACGCTTGCCGGAGACCGCGCATGGCCCTCGATGATGACTTCAGCGCCGCACAGAGCCGGGTGAAGACGCTGTCCAAGGCTCCTTCGAACGACACGCTGCTGGAGCTGTACTCCCTCTACAAGCAGGGCACGGAAGGGGACGTGCAGGGCAAGCGCCCCGGCATGCTCGATATCAAGGGGCGCGCGAAGTACGACGCGTGGGCCGGCCGCAAGGGGCTGGCGAAGGACGCCGCGAAGCAGCAGTACGTGGCGCTCGTGGACAAGCTCCTGCGCGGGTAGACACGGCCCCTCATGCCCCAATGGCTCCGGATGGCGCTGTTCCTCGTGCCGGTCACCACGCTGCTCGTGCTGGCGCACGTCTACCTGTACCGCCGCCTGGTGCGCGACGTGACGGCGAGCAAGGCCCCGCGCCGCGCGGGGATGGTGCTCTTCGCCGGGGGGCTGGTGGGCTCGCTGGGCGCCCGGATGGTGGGGGCGATGTTCTCCTCCGAAGTGGCGTGGTGGACGGGCATCGCCCTGCTGATGTGGATGGGGCTGGTGCTCTACCTGCTCATGTTCACCCTGGGGCTGGACGTGGTTCGGGGCGTGCTCGCCAAGGCGCGCAAGCTTCCGGAGCCGCCGTCGCCCGAGCGCCGGGCCTTCCTCGCCCGGGGGCTCGCGACAGGGGCCACCGTGGCGGGCGCGACGGTGAGCACCTTTGGCACCTGGCGCGCGTTCCACCCTCCGGACGTGCGCGACATCCCGGTGCGGCTGCCCGGACTGCCCAAGGCATTGGAGGGCTTCACGCTGGTGCAGCTCACCGACATCCACATTGGCGGGGTGTTGCAGCGCCGCTTCGTGGACGAGCTGGTGGCGCGCACCAACGCGCTCAAGCCGGACCTCATCGCGGTGACGGGCGACCTGGTGGATGGCACGGTGCCGGAGCTGGGGCGCTACGTGGGCGGCTTCGGCGCGCTCAAGGCCCGGCACGGCGCGTACTTCGTCACCGGCAACCACGACTACTACTCCGGCGTGGAGGCGTGGACGGAGTTCGTCCGGGGGCTGGGCATCACCGTGCTGCGCAACCGCGCCGTTTCCATTGGGGACACGGGCGCGTCCTTCGACCTCATCGGCGTGGACGACTGGAGCGCGAGCCGGTTCGGTGAGGCCGGGTATGACCTGGACGCGGCGCTGAAGGGCCTCAGGCCGGACCGCGCGTCGGTGCTGCTGGCGCACCAGCCCTCCAACTTCGAGGTGGTGGCCCAGCGCGGCGTGGGGCTCCAGATTTCAGGGCACACTCACGGCGGACAGATGTTCCCGGGCAACGTGCTGGGCCAGCTCATCTGGGGTGAGCAGAACGCGGGCCTGAGCCAGCAGGGCGGCTCTCAGCTCTACGTCAGCCGCGGGTGCGGCTTCGTGGGCCCGCCCATGCGCGTCGCCGCGCCGCCGGAGATTGCCCGCATCATCCTGCTGCCGGGCTGAACAAAGGCTCACGGTTTGCGGTGGGCTCGCTCCAGGAGCAGGCCGTCCTCCTGGAGGATGGTGGGACCGGGACGGGGCCTCCCGTACAAGAGCCCCGAGGCGATGCGCAGCGGCGCGGCCCAGGCGGGCTCATCGCTCACCAGCACGTCCTCGCCGCCGATGCGGACCACCATGCCGTCGGGGGCCACCACGGAGAAGCGCACCGGCCGGCCCAGCGCCGTCTGGAGCGCGGCCATGGTCGTTTCGTCCTCCTGGGAGAAGGCCAGCGGGCCCTCCGGGTGGCTGTGGGTGATCTCCACCAGCGTGTCCCTCAGACTCCAGATGGCTTCCCACCGGGGGCGGGAGTCCGGCAGCGCCATGGGGTCGTCGAAGGAGTCGCCCCACAACACCTGGTCCTCCGGTCCGATGAGCAGACACACCTCGCGCGTCGTCGACATGAAGTCCTTCCTCCCGAATGGCCCGTACCGACGTGGGGGACGGGCCCGGTCGGACACGCGGGTTTCAGACGTGCCGGGTGATGACCAACGCGTCCGTGTCGATGGCTTCCTTGAGCACTGACGGCAGGCTCTCCAGCGTGACCCGGTTGTCCGCGCCCGCCAGGCACACGCCCGCGTCGCGCACGCGCAGCGTCGCGGCCTCCACCACCGTGACGAAGCGCTCGCCCATGAACGTGTAGACGACCTCGAGGAGGCCGTCCCCCAGCCGGCGGTGGTCCAGCAGCCGCGCGCCGGCCTTGTCCAAAGCTCGCTCCACCCACGCGCCGGCCTCCGGCTCCGCGCGCCAGCGCTCCTGGCGCGTGAGGCTCCGTCCGTCCCTCGCGCCTGGAGTCCGGCCTGAGGCGCGCGCGGAGGCGTCCGGGCGTGTTTCCCACGTCTCACGCTCACGGGCCGACAGCGTCCGCGCGACCTCGCGTCCGTCCGCGTCCCGCCAGGCCTCTCGTGTCCCGTATTCAGGGTCAGCCCACGCACGAGCCTCCGCTCCGGACTCCTGAAGCATCCGCTCGCGCCGGGCCTCCAGCTCCGCCTGCATCCGGATGAAGCGCGCGCGCTCCTCCGCCAGCCGGCGCAGGCAGCGCTCCGCCTCCGCGCGTCCCTCGCGCGCCACGTCGAGCACCCGCGCACGGGCCTCTACGGGCGCGAACGGGATGCCCGTGCCTCGCGACACCGCCTCCAGCACCGCGAAGCCGAACGCCGCGCGCAGCGACGCACTCACGCCTCGCGCGTCCCCCAGCGCACGGTCTTCCTCCAGCGCCCGACGGGCCGTCTCTTCCGCCTCGCCCTCGAACTCCACGCCCTCGAAGAGCAGCGTGCCGTCATGCCAGCGGCGCGCCGTCACCGGCGACAGGCGCGGCGGCTCCTCCTCCGGCATCAACGCCAGCGGCTCCGCCACCGCGCCCTCGCGCACCAGCCGCGTCCCCCAGACATGGCCCCGCACGCGCGGCAGCGCCTCCATCCCTTCAGGAGACACCTGCTCGCGCGCGGTGGCCTCGCGGCCCTTCACCTCGAAACGCCACCAGCCCGGGGCGACGGGCTGGGTGACGCGCAGGCGGCGTGAAGGCGCGTGCACGGTCCCGCCGCCGAAATACGGCAGCACCGCCGACTCCACCTTCCCGAGCAGCTTCCGGTAGTCCACGCCCCTGCCTCCTTCTTCACGCCACCTTCAACAGCGGCGTGCTCATCACCCGGTCCACCCAGCCGGACTGGCTGGCCCCCGCCGTACGCGGGGCGTCCATCAGCGCCTGGAGCACGCGCGGCACCTGGTAGGGGTCCGCGAACTGCCCCACGCTCACCTCACTGAAGGGCACGCCCAGCTGCTTCGCCCCCGAGCGCACCGTGTTGCCGCGCGCCCCCATCCCCGACACGCTCACCAGCAGCGCCACGGCCGCCACGCTGTAGCCACACGCGTGGAAGGCGCGGGCGAACTGGTCGCCTGCCTCGCCCGCCTCGTCACCCACCACCATCACCACCAGCTTCGCCTCCGCCGGGATGCGCACCCCGGAGCGGTGCAGCGCGTGGACACCGGCCGCGTGCACCGTGCCGCCGGACGCCTTCAGCCCGGACAGCATGTGTTGCACCGCCGTGCGGTTCGCCGCCTTGGGCTGCAGCACCGTGCCCATGGTGTCGAACGCCGCCACGTGCAGCTTGTCCATCGGGAAGCCCGCGAGGATGCGCGACAGCGCCTCCTTGGACTGCTCGATGGCACCCTCCATGGACCCCGACTTGTCGATGAGGAACATCACCCGCACGTCCGTCTCCGCCGTCGCCTCCGCCACCGCCTTCTTCACCGCGTTGTCGCTCGCCTCCTCCAGCTTGCGACGCACGTGCTCACTCCGGACGTTCTTCGCGATGTTCAGCGAACGCTGATCCGTGGCGTTCGCCACCGCCCGCTCCCAGCGCGCCTTCACGGACGGCTCCTGCAACAGGCCCAGGTCCTCCAGCGTGGGCGTCATCAGCCGCAGGTCGCGGTCCGACAACGACGGCAGCAGCGTGGCCAGGATGGCGGGCGTGAGGCCCACGTCCTTCGGCAGCCGGCCCACGACCTCCTTGTAGGAGAGCCGCTCCAGTTCAATCCACTCGCAGATCTCCGCCTCGGAGAGGCCGTCGAAGCGCTCGCGCTTCACCAGCGTGAGCCCCTGGAGCCCCACCTGCCGGTGGCCGCCGTCCGCCTGCTTCTGCTTCCAGCCGAGCACCTCGAAGAAGCCCTGCGACTGGGGCTTGTAGCCGGCCTTGCGCGCAAGCCGCTTCAGCGTCTCCTTGTAGCCCGCCTTCACCAGGCCCTGGAGCATGGGCAGGTTCGCCTCACGCGCGGCCAGCCACTTCTGGGCCACGCGCTTCCAGCGGCCCAGGGGCGGCTTGCGCGACGCCGGGTCCCCGAAGCCCGCGGCGCGGTTGAGGCGCGCGATCTCCGGCGTCTCCAACAGCTCCGCCACGCGCAGCACGGCCTTGGGCGTGAGCATCCGCGTGGAGCGGCGCACGTAGTGCAGCACCATGGCCTCGCCGATGGCGCGGTAGTCGTCGTCGTGGAAGGCGATGGTGCCCTGGCCGTCGCGCACGGGCTGGCCCGCGTGCTCCTGCACCAGCATCAGCGCGCACGTAGCCACCTTCAGGTCGCGCCAGTCCGTCTGCGTCAGCGCGTACGACGCGAAGTGCGCCATCAGCGTCGGGTTGAGGCGGTAGAGCTCCAGGAGCTGGCCGTACAGCTTCACCGCGGCGGGCACGAACAGGCCCGGCGCCACCTTGCGGCCGCGCGTCACGCTCTTCGCCTCCTCGCTGGCGACGGCCACCCAGGTGCCGTTCACGTCCAGGCCGGGGCGGTGGTGCCACAGGTGGGCGGAGCCACCGAGTACGACGTCGAGCAGGCGCTCGGCGGGTCCTCGCTGCGTCTCCGGAAGGGTCGTCTGGGTTCGAGCGGTCATGGCGGTCGTCCCCCTTTCGGGACATAGGCATGCCCGGAAGGGCCGCCTGGAAATGGGAGGGAAAAAGTGAGCGCCCGAGTGAGGAAGCCGGAAGGCTGAATTAACAGTTCAGTGCCGGACCGCCGGCGGCCCCCCCGCCTTGCGAGCGGAGGGGTGGAGTCGAACCAGGGCGTGTAGGGCCTCTTCGGCCGGGCGCTCGAAAGCGATGCGCCCCTGGACGCCCCCCGGCCGGAATCCTGACGACGCCATTTCCGGGCCTTTTTCCGGGACCTTACGGGCCGTGTCGGGCCTCTATGGAAGCGACCCACCGCGTCATCCGCGGGCCCGTGAAAAAGCGTGTCAGGAAACGCAGGGGGCCGGAGTCAGGGGTTCTGGTAACCAGTCGGAGGCTGTTCGCGGATGCAACGTGTTAATTTGCCGCGCCACATCCCCGTAACCCAACCTCTCGGGACGAGGACCTCCCGGGACAGCCTCCAGGGTCTTCCGGTGTACGAGCAGCTCACGGATGAGGAATTGTTCGCGGAGGTGACCCGGCGGCGCGCCACAGGCGAGGCCGTCGGGACTCCGTTGGGGGCCTTGTGCGCGCGGTGGGCGCGCCCGGCCCGTTACGTCATCGGCAGGATTCAGGGCAGCTACGGACGCGGTTCGCCGGCGGACGCCGACGAGCTCTTCCAGGACGCGGTGGGGAAGTTCCTCGACCGGGGCCTGGATCAGTTCCGGGGTGTGTCCGAGCAGATGCCGGGCAGGAGCGCGTCTCCCAAGACGTTCTTCCTGCGCATCGTCAAGCACGTCGCCATCGACTTCTACCGGCGGCACCGGGAGGAGCTGGCGCCCGCGCCGGCGTCGCCCGACGACGTCATGGAAGAGACCCCGTCCGAGGTGGCCCGGGCGGTGGAGGGCGCACGGCGTCGCGAGGAGCGCGCCGAGGCGCAGGAACTGTATTGGGCCGCCTACGCCAGGCTCCAGCAGGAGCATCCAAAGGAGGCTTCCGCATGGGAGCTGTATCACCACGAGGACGTGGAGGATCACGAGGAATGCGCACGTCGTTTGAACATCAGCGTGGTGAACTCGTACAAGCGCGTCAGCCGCGCCCAGGCATACCTGCGTTTGTACCTGCTGGAGTTGCAGCGGGACGGACTGCCGGAGGAGCCGTCGTGACGTCTCGCGGAGGCCTGAAGTCCTCCGCCTCGCCCGGGATGTCGCGATGAAGGGCGACGCGCTGTCCCGCTACCAGGCCCGGTACGCGCGCCTGGGCGCGGGCCCCCTCGCGGTGGGTGAGCTGTTGGAGATGGTAGGGGATGTGCTGCGCCGCTCGGACCGGCTCGGCACCGACGGGGTGGAAGAAACCTTGAAGGGCCTGGGCCGCCCCGAAGTGGAAGCCTGGCTTGCGCAGCAGAAACCGCAGGCGCTCCAGCCGTTGCTCCTGCGTGCCGCCGAGGAGTCGATGGAGGTGGCGCTGGGCGAGGAGGGTGAGGAAGCGGAGCTGTGGCGCGCGTCCGCGCTGGAAGGACTGGCCGCCCGGGACCGGGCCGCCTCCGCCGCCCGCGCGCTCGTCACCTGGGAGATGTTGAAGGGCCCGCTGGACGGGGACGCGGCCGCCGCTCGCGAGCGCTTCCTCGGGGCGCTGGGCCACCTGGACTCCTCGCTGCGCTCCCGGGCGCGCTGGTTCATCCCGCTCAATACCGAGCGCCGCGCCGAGCGCGACCTGCTGGACCCCGTGGAGCGCCCCGGCGCCTGGTGGTTCTCCGCGAGGGCCGGCTGTGATGACCTGGTGGCGTCCTGGACGGGCCGCCCGATGAAGGACCCGGAGCACCTGAAGGACTGTGCCAGTTGTCGCGCGGACCGCGCGGACACGGCGGTGGTGGACACGCCCCCGCGTCGCCACCTCACGGATGACGAGCTGTGGCGGCTGGACTCAGGGGAGATGAGCCGCGAGGAGCGCGAGCGCGTGGAGGCCCACACGGCCGGCTGCGGCGAGTGCGCCCAGGCCGTGCTGGCGCTGGAAGAGGGCGACGCCGCCATCGACGAGGCGCTGGAGATGGATGAGGAAGGCGCGCAGGTCCCGCGCGTGGCGCGTGACTCCCGCGCGGACGTGGCCCGGCGCCCCAGCGCGGCCCGCCTGCCGGAGCACCGCGAGGTTCTGGAGGAGCGGCGCGACTTCCGCGTGGTGCTGGTGCGCGAGCGTCAGCGGGTGCGGCTGTTGGTGCAGCCCCTGGGCACGCGCGCCGTGACGGCCGCCGTGTTCCTGTCGCCCGGACGTCCGTCGCTCAAGCCGACGCAGGGGCCGGAAGGATTGTCCTTCGACCTGTCCACGGCGGCGGCCACCGGCGCGCACGCGGCCCACCTGACGGTGCAGGCCGGGCAGGAGACGTTGGAGCGCGACTTCGCGTTCTGAGTGAAGCGCGGAGCGGCGGAAGGTGGGAACCTTCCGCCTTCGCTCTGCCTCACTGGAGCTGGGAGGCGGGCAGGTTCCGGCCGGACGAGTCGTACGGCTGGGCCGAGCGCACTGGCCGGCTGGGCATTGGGAGGGGGCCCCGCGAGGCGCCGGCCCGCACGCCGCCGGACAGGAACGCCGCCACGAGCTGCGTGAGCGGCGGCCGGGTGGCGAGCGCCACGCCGCACACCTCCAGCCACTGCCGTTCGAAGCGCCCCGTGGTCTGCCGGTACGCGTTGCATCCCTGCTGCGTGGAGGCGCTCAGGTCCCGTTCGAAGCGCTGCTCATCGGTGCCCCAGCGGATGCGGAGCGAGTCCGACGCGAGCCGGATGAACAGCGGCTCTCCACCCCAGGTGCCCTCGATGAGGGTGGCGGAGCCGCCGGCGCGCACCTTCACCGAAAGGTCCCGCCGCTCGTAGGTGCCGTTCACCTCGATGCCGTGCTCGAAGAGCTCGTCGCCGAACTCGCCCTTCCACGAGGGGCCCTTGCCGAGCACGAGCGGCGTCGCCGTCCGCACGCGCTGCGTGTCGAACCAGGCGGTGCCGACCCTGCCCAGGGGCGTGTTCGCCTTGGGCAGGGGGCCGTCCTCCAGGCCCTGGGGACCGGAGGGCAGGGGATGGGGAGCGGCGAGCAGGTCCGTGGTCTTCACCGACGCGTCCACCGTTTCGAAGCGCACGCCACCGAGCCACGCCTGACCGGCGCCGCTCATGATGAGGCCCGCCATGATGGTGGTGGCCTCCTTCGGCACGTCCAGCACCACCTCGTGGCGCTTGCAGCCGTGGGTGCCCACCAGCGCGCGCGACTGCATGTTGTCGAAGGCGAGCGGCTGCTTGGGGTCTGGGCCCTCCACGCGCATCCACAGCCCCGCCCAGCCCTTCACGTCCTGGTGGCGCACGGCCGCGGAGAAGCGCAGGCGCTTGCCCCGGAAGTCCTGCGCGCTGAAGGCCTGCATGAAGGTGCCGAAGCTGTCCGTGGCCTGCGTGCGCGAGCGCAGGAAGGCGCTGCGCGTGCCCTCGCACGGGGCGGATTCATCCACGCCCGCCTCGTAGTGCTGGGGCGCGCTCTCCGTCACGTACCAGCCCTGCGGCAACTTCGTTCGCGTGGCGTCCGGCGCGGCGGGCATGCCGCCCGACATGGCGGGAGGCGCCGTGACGGAGGCCTGCGCCGGAGCGGACTTCGGTGCCGTGTCGGCGGGCGGGGTCTGGGCCGCCGCGAGGGGCGCCCAGAGCGCGAGCAGCAGGCCGGGGATGCGGGTTCGAAACGCCATCACGAAAGTCCTCACAGGGCGGCCGGCCGCGAGCTCAGCGCCATCGCGTTCAGCCCGCTGGACGCGTCGTAGCGGGGGACCTCGCCCTGCCCACCGGGGTGATACACGAGCAGCCCGCGCGCGCTCGCGGACCTGAGGCAGTGCTCCTGCGTGGACAGGTCCGGGCACGCGACCACGATGCCCCGGGGCGCCTCGTCCTCAATCCGCGTGTCCTGCGCCGCGACGACCGGCGCCTCCACGGGCGTCACGGACGGGGAGACCGCTTCCCCGCCGGGCCGCAGCATCAGGACCACGGAGGCCGCCACCGCGACCAGCGCCGCGGCGACTGCGGCAGGGCGGTGCCAGCGCGCGGGGCGCACCACGACGGGGGCGCTCGGCGTGGCGGCGACTTCGTACAGCTGCTCCTCCAGCAGGGCCTCCTCCTGGAGCAGCCGCGCGCACGGCTCGCACGTGAGCGTGTGGGCCTCCAGCTCCGCCTCGGCTTCGGGCGGCAGCGCGCCCAGCAGGTACTGCTCCGTGCGGTCGCGGGTGAGGTGGGGCGTGGGCCTGATCATGGTTGTTCCTCTTCGAGCGCGGTGCGCAGCTTCTTGCGGACCTCGCACAAAATCTGTCGCACGCGCTGGACGGACAACCCGACGCGGGAGGCGACCTCGGCATGGGGAAGCCCCTGGCCGTCACAGGCCAGGAGGAAGACGTTGCGCGCGCCCGGTGACACCTGCTCCAGCGCGTCCCGGGCCCGGGCGAGCTGCTCCTCCGACACCAGGCGCTTCTCCGCGGACTGCGCGGGGTCCACCGGCTGCTGCCGCTCCGGCAGGTCCTCCACCGTGCCGTCCACCGACTCGCGCCGCGCGCGCCGGGCGTCATCCGCCGCGAGGAACGCCGCCTGCGCGAGCGCGAGCGCCGGCAGCCGCAGCTCCGTGAGCAGGCCCCGCTGCTGCTGCTGGATGAGGCGCGCCCACGTCTCCTGCGCCAGCTCCTGGGCCCGGTCCACCCGGATGCCCCGCGCGAGCAGCGACACCACCACCCGGCGCTGGTGCCGCACGATGAGCGCGTCCCACGCGGCCCGCTCTCCCGCCAACGCGCGCCGGGACAGGGACTCCTCGTCCGGCGCCGCCGGCCGCGCGGCCCTGCCTGTGTCCTGCCGCGACTGGAGGGTCGTCATCCCCAAGCCCTGTACGGCTGCATCCATGCCGTCTTCCCGTTGCGAGCCGCGCTCGTCCCCCGGAGGCCGTTCCTGGCCCGGGGTTCCATGGAAACGCAGCTCCATGCCGGACATATCGACGGGAATGGGCAAGGGGGGCGGGGTGGGGGAATGTCAGTTGGTGGCGGGGCTCTCGCCAGAG
>NZ_RAWN01000140.1:0-26427 GCF_003668895.1 Corallococcus sp. AB045 | reverse complement strand
GGAGGGGAAGGGGAGGAGGGACCGCCCACGGGGCACTCGGCCATGGCGGGCACCGTACCGCCCTGCGCGCATCCGTCATCCCCGGCCGCGCTCCGGGTGTCCGGATTCCTTCAACCCGAAAAGCGAAAGGCCGGCCCCGCATCAGAGCGGGACCGGCCTTCCTTCACGGCTCAGCGGTGACGACGGTCAGACGCTCAATCGACCGGACGCACCTGGACTTCCATCACGGTCTGGTCCGCGTTCGTCGACAGCACCTCGATGATGGTGCCCGTCTTAGGGACCTTCACGCCGGCGTACGGCTGCGTGGCGGACCAGAACTCGTTCATGTCGTTGAACACCGGCACCGCGGGCTGCGAGGGGTACTCGTTGCGCGGGAAGCCGTTGGGCTTGAGCGACAGCGGGAAGCTGGGCTCCAGACCGAACGTCGCGTCGTGCGTCTGCACGCGGCCGGACCAGTAGCGGCCGTCGCTGCGCTGCAGGGGCTGCGGGCGCGAGTCCACGGGCAGGATGCGGCCCGAACCCGGGTGCTGCGACACGTTGTTGTTCGACTGCGACGTGTCCCAGTAGGTGACGAGCAGGCCGGGGTTGTAGGAGTAGCGCTCCGCCCAGTCAAACAGCCCGTCCGCGCTGAAGCCGTAGTTGTAGGGACCCGTGGCCAGACCCTCGTCGTAGCCGCGGAACTGGCGCCACTCGGCCAGGTAGTAGTTGTCGTAGAGGGTGTTGGTGCCGTCCGTCACGAAGAACGTCGACTTGTCCCACCACTTGTGGCCCCACTCGCCGTCGTCACCAAAGACGTAGGTGTTCTTCGCCCACAGCTGCACGAAGTCCACCAGGAAGCCCTTGTTGAACTCCGCCGCGTCCGTCTTGTAGCGGATCTTCAGCGTGACCGTCTTGCCCGCGTGGGCGGACAGGTCGAACTCCAGGGGAATCCAACCGCCGGACGTGCCGGTGATGCCGTTGCCCAGGTTGTTGCCCCAGGGGTTCGAGGTGCGGCTCACGGGGCTGGCCAGGTTGGTGAACGGGCCACCGTCCACGGAGAGGGCGACGTAGGCGTAGTCCCAGTCCTCCTCGATGTCGAACCAGGTCTGGAAGGAGAAGGTGATGGGCTTCTTGTTCGGCAGCTTCACCGTCTTCTCGAGCACGCGGTCCAGGTTGTTGCCCTGGCCGCCCTGCCACATGCCCTGGCCCTCGTAGGGGGCGGTGGTGGGCTGCAGCACGGGCTTGCCGGGCAGCTTCACCACGAGCGCCTGCTTCGCGTTCGCGGACGTGAACTCCGAGGGGCCCAGGTTGTGGTACGAGTACAGCCCCGCGTCCGTGGTGGCGTAGTCCAGCCAGCCCAGCTGCAGCTTGTCCCAGGCGAAGAAGTCACCCGGACGGCTGCCAATGTCCTTGGTGCCGTCGTTCAGGTACGAGCCGGACGACATGATGGTCCAGAAGCCCGTCCCGTTGTCCGCCGCGTTCGTCGTGTCGTAGTGGTCCGGCAGGCCCAGGTCGTGGCCGTACTCGTGCGCGAACACACCCAGTCCGCCGTTCTCCGGCTGGATGGTGTAGTCGCCCACCCACTTGTCGATGCCCGTCGCGAAGCGCGTGCCGCCGTTCTGGTTGTACGCGGGGCCGATGCCATCCGGGCTCGTGCCGTTGCTGTACGCGAACCAGCGGTGGCTCCACACGGCGTTGGGGCCCTGCGCGCCGCCGCCGACTTCCTCACCCATGCCGGCGTGGACGATCTGGAAGTGGTCGATGTAGCCGTCCGGCTCGTCGAAGTTGCCGTCGCCGTCGTAGTCGTACCGGTCCCACGTGTCGAACGTGTCCAGGTACGCCTTGATCTCCGCGGGCGTCTTGCCGGCGGCCACCTGGGCGTTGGTCCACGCCTTGATGGCGTCGCTGATGAGCGGCCACACGGAGTTGGAGCAGCTGGAGCTGCCGCACAGGTTGTTGCCGTAGCGGGCCGCGTTGTACGGCACCTTCACCCACTCGGACACCGTGCCGGACACGGTGTAGCGGCCGGAGGACGCGGCCTTGTAGAAGTTCGCCACCGAGTCCACGCCCGGAGTGGTGTCGAAGTAGAGCTTCTCGAAGTGCGCCCGGTCGTAGTCCGGCTGCCAGATGGTGGTGTTGTCCACCGAGCGGTCAGGGGCCGGAATTTCGTTGTGCAGCGGGCCGGGGATGTTGCCGCCCGGGTTGGTGGCGGGGTTGCCGAACACCGGGTGGATCTGCGTCCCGTACTCCACCAGGATGACGAAGATGCGGTCCGTGCGCTGCAACTCCAGCTCCACGAACTTGCCGTTGGCCAGCTTCTGCACCCGGCCCGGCTGACCACGACCCTCCAGGCGCATCTGCAGCGCCTGTGCCTTCAGCTCCTTCTGCTGCTCACCCAGACGGTGGGGCAGGTCGTCCGTGATGTCCTGAACCACTGACTTGCGCAGCGATGCCGACGGCGCGGCGATGTCCGGTTGCGGCTTCTCGTACCACGCACGCTCCGCGTACGCGGACGGCGCCGCGAGTGCGAGCAGGCCCACGGCCAGCCAAGACGGGTTTTTCCGCATTGCCACTCCTTAGGGTCAGGTCAGACATCCCGGCGGGGTCCGGGAGTGCCCACTTTCTAGTGGAAGGCCTGACCTTTTGGGAAGACCGGGAGGTTGAATTTTTCCTGCAAGGACGGACTGGGTCATCCGTCGGCTGGTGGTCGAAAATTCGAGAATGGGTAGGGGCGGTGGGGGGCCAAAGGACTACGGTTCCGGTCCGTTATGGCGCGTACACGTCCCGTGGATCCCCCGCTGCGGCGGGATGTCCGGCTCTTGGGCCGGCTGTTGGGTGAGGTGTTGGTGGAACAGGAGGGGCAGGCCCTGTTCGACAAGGAGGAGGAGGTCCGCCACCTGGCCATCCAGCGCCGGCGGGGCCCGGTGGCCGGACGACGCGCCGCGGCGGCGGAGCTGGCGGCGGTGTTGCGGCGGCTGCCGTCGGAGCAGGTGGAGCCGGTGCTGCGCGCCTTCTCCGTCTACTTCCAGCTGGTGAATCTGGCGGAGCAGCACCACCGCATCCGCCGCGCGCGGGCCCACGCGAGCCCCACCGCCACCCGGCCCCAGAAGGGGTCGCTGGAGTCCACGCTGCTGGCGCTGAAGGCCGCGGGCGTCAGCGCCGACAAGGTGCGTGAGACGCTGGGGACGCTGAAGGTGACGCTGACCTTCACCGCGCACCCGACCCAGGCGGTGCGCCGCACGCTGCTGGAGAAGCTCTACCGGCTGTCGCAGCTGTTGGAGGAGCGCGACCGGTGCGCGCTCACCCCGCGCGAGTCCGCCGCGAACCTCACCGCCATGCGCGAGGAGATTACGGCGCTGTGGCAGACGGACGAGCTGCGCCGCGAGCGCCCCACCGTGGGCGACGAGGTGAAGAACGTCCACTGGTACGTGGAGGAGATGCTGTCGGAGCCGGTGGCCCGGCTGCCGGAGGCGCTGGACTGGGCCTTCGAGCGCGCCTACGGCGAGCCCCTGGGCGCGCTGGACACGCCCGTGCGCGTGCACTCGTGGGTGGGCGGCGACATGGACGGCAACCCGCTGGTGACGCCGGAGGTGTTCGCGGACACGCTGCGCGCGCACCGCGCCCGGGGCCTGCGGCTGCTCTTGCGCGACGTGGAGCGGCTGGGCGGGATGCTGTCCCAGTCGGAGCGGCACGCGCGCCCCACGCAGGAGCTGGAGCGGTCGCTGGAGGAGGACGCGAAGGCGCTGCCGGACGTGGCGAAGCAGCAGGGGCCGCGCACGCTGGGCGAGCCGTGGCGCCGCAAGCTGCGCTTCATGGAGGAGCGGCTGTCGCTGGCGCTGGAGCACGTGCTGGCGCGGCGGCAGGGGCGGGAGTCCACGCTGCCGGCTGGGGCCTACCGTTCCCCGGAGGCGCTGGGGGATGACCTGGCGGTGCTGGAGCGGTCGCTCTTCGCGGCGCGCGCGGAGCACGCGGGCCTGCGCGAGGTGCGCCGCATGTCCGAGCGCGTCCGCGCGCTGGGCCTGGGCCTGGGCGAGCTGGAGGTGCGGGCCCCCGCGGAGGACGCGGTGAGCGCGGCGGCGTCCTTCAACGGCGGACCGGCCCCCACCGAGGGCGGCAAGCGGCTGATGGAGGTGCTGGCGAAGCTGCGCGAGGGCCAGGACGAGGGCGGCGAGTCCGTGTGCCGCACGCTCATCCTCTCCATGGCCTCCACCGCGGACGACGTGCTGGCGGCCTTCCAGTGCCTGAAGCACGCGGGGCTCTGGGACAAGGAGCGGCAGTGCGCCACCGTGGACGTGGCGCCCCTCTTCGAGCAGCTGGGCGCGCTGGACGGCGGGCCGGACGTGCTGCGCCAGCTCTTCGCGCACCCGGAGTACCGCCAGCACCTGAAGGGCCGTGGGGTGCAGGAGGTGATGGTGGGCTACAGCGACTCCGGCAAGGAGGTGGGCCTGCTCGCCGCGAGCGCCGCGCTGTACCGCGCCCAGGTGGCGCTCACGCAGGTGGCGGACGAGAACGACGTGCCCCTGCGCCTGTTCCACGGCCGCGGGGAGACGGTGGCGCGCGGCGGCGGCCCCGCCCAGACGGCCATCCTCGCGCTGCCGCCGGGCACGGTGGCCGGCGCCTACAAGGCCACCGAACAGGGCGAGGCGATGGACCACAAGTACGCGCGCCCGGAGCTCACCCAGCGCACGCTGGAGCTGGTGGTGGGCGGCGTGCTCCTGCACACGCTGGACGCGCAGCCGCGCCCGTCCCCGGAGGACGAGTCCGCCTTCCGCGCTGCCTTCGACGCGCTGGCGGAGTCCGGCCGCAAGGCGTACCGCGCGCTCGTCTGGGAGGACCCGGGCTTCTTGGAGTTCTTCATGAAGGGCACGCCGGTGGAGGAGATCTCCGCGCTGCCCATCGGCTCGCGCCCCAGCAAGCGCAAGGCGGGCGGGCTGGACACGCTGCGCGCCATCCCCTGGAGCTTCGCGTGGACGCAGACGCGCGCCATCCTCCCGGCCTGGTACGGCGTGGGCAGCGCGCTGGAGGAGTTGGCGGCCACGCCGGAGGGCGCGGCGCTCCTGCAGCGCATGTACAAGGAATGGCCCTTCTTCCGCGCGGTCATCGACAACGTGACCATGGTGCTGGCCAAGACGGACATGGCCATCGCGGCGCGGTACGCGAAGCTGGCCCCCGCGTCCACGCGGCCCCTGTGGCTGCGCATCCAGCAGGAGCACTCGCGCACGCGCCGCGCGGTGAAGTCGCTCACGGGAGAGGCGAAGCTGCTCGACAACAACCCGCAGCTGCAGCGGGGCATCGCGCTTCGCAACCCCTACGTGGACCCCATGTCCTTCCTCCAGGTGGAGCTGCTCAAGCGCAAGCGGGACGGGGACGCGGAGTGCGACCGGCCGCTCCTCCTGGCGCTGAACGGCATCGCTGCGGGCATGCGGAACACCGGTTAGAGAAGAGACCATGGCCCAGGAGACGTTCGTCGTGGAGGAGATCAACCCCAAGCACGGCTTCGCGCGCGTGCGCCCGGAGCAGGGCACGGGGTTGCTGCACACCGCCCTCTATCCGGATCCGGAGTTCACCCAGGCACCGCCCTTCCAGCTGCGCGAGGGGGACCGCGTGACGGGCCTTCGCCGGGGACAGACGGTGTCGGAGGTGGCCTGGCTCACGCGCGTGGAGCCGCCCTGGGAGGAGGTGGAGCGCGTGGCGGAGCTGCTCGCGCTGCTGGAGCGCTGGGAGATCCGCATCCCCCACGAGGCCCGCGTCCTGGCCGAGCACGCCTGGCGCGACAGCAAGGACAACCCGCTGCGCGACGAGCTCCAGGCGCAGCTGCCCACCTTCTTCGACCTGGAGGGCGCCCACCCCTTCGAGGACCCGACGCTGCTGGAGCGCCTGTCCGCCGCCATGCAGCCGTACCTGCCGGGGTTCGCCATCCAGCCGGTGCAGGGCCAGCCCGCGGTGCGCGTGGAGCCCGGGGCCGTGGAGGTCCAGGCGGGAGTGGGCAGCTGGGACGTGCCCCAGCCCACCTTCGCCCCGATGATCGCGGAGGTGAACGCGCGGCTCGCCGCAGCCGGAGCCCCCGTGCGCTGGGTGCCCACGCGCGAGGACTGGATGCTCGCGCCACCCGCGCTGGCCGCGCTCCTCCAGAAGCACGGCCTGCTCGAAGCCACCGCGCCCCCCGCCTGAGGGAAGGGGCCTCCCGCCGCGCTGTGTCACAGGCCGGTGTGAGGTCAAAGCATTGTCTGGTACAGGACGGAGACCTTCATGCGTCTCCGTCTCCTTGCGTCCTTCTTCCTGGGTCTCCTCGTCCTCGCCGGGTCCGGCTGTGAGCCCGCCCCCGAGCGGCGGCTGACTGAGGCCGAGCTTCCACCCCCTTCCGGGCCTCGCGTCACCATCGACGGGCACGAACCGGACACGAACCGGCTGTTCGGCACGGTGGCGAGCGACGCCGGCCCGTCTCGGGTACAGGTGTTCGAGGACGGGCGCTTCCTGGGCCATGCCGACATCGACAGTGGCCGCTGGAGCCTGCCCTGGTGGCCGGGCCGGCGCGCGTTGGGGTTGGAGGTGGTGGCGCGCGACAGGCAGGGCTCGGAGGCGAGGGCCCGCGTCGACTTCCAGCACCTGACCTTCGACGCGCGGCCCGGGCTCTATCAGCCGGAGACGCTGCTGGCGTTGCCCACGGCCCAGGGCCTGCGGACGTACTTCACGCGGGACGGCTCCACGCCCACGCCCGCGTCATCGCGCTACACCGCTCCCATCGCGCTGCTGGCGCGCTCCACGCCTCCGGTGCGGTGGTCCTTCATCCCCACGACGAAGCCCGATGCCGAGGAGGTCTTGCGGTGGGTCGCGCCGCTGGAGGAGCCGCCCCAGGTCGCGGTGGTGCGCTACCGGCAGTACGCGGGCGCGGAGCCGGTGGGCCCGGTCCGCACGCGCACGTTCGTCATTGGCCGGGCGTCGTACACGCTGCCGGTGCTGTCGCTCGTCACCGACGCGGCGAACTTCTTTGATCCGGCGACGGGCATCTACGTCCCCGGCCTCCTCGCCGAGGCCCGGCCCGAGGATCCGTTCGCGGCCAACTACCTGCAGAACGGCAAGGAGTGGGAGCGCCCCGTCCACGTGGAGTGGTTCGAAACCGCTGGCCAGCGCGTGTTCGCCCAGGACGCGGGCGTGCGCATCCACGGTACGGGCAGCGCGGTGATGCCGCAGAAGAGCCTGCGGCTGTACGCGAAGGAGGACTACGGCCCGAAGACGTTCGCGGGGCCGGTGTTCCCCGGCTCCCCGGTGACGGAGTTCACACGAATGATCGTGCGCACGTCCGGACAGGACCAGGGCGTCACCAAGCTGCGCGACTGCGTGCTGCAGGGACTGCTGGCCGAGACGCGGCTCGCGCTCCAGGCCTGCCGTCCCACGCTCGTGTTCCTCAATGGCGAGTACTGGGGCCTGCACGAGCTGCGCGAGCGCCTGGACGAGTACTACCTGGCGTCGCACTACGGCGTGGACCGCAAGAAGGCCGTCATCCTGGAGGGCTCCGGGACCCTGGACGTGGGAGAGGAGGGGGACGAGCAGCCCTATCAGGAGCTCATCGACTACGTGGCGACGCACGACCTGGCGGTGCCGGAGCACTTCGCGTGGGTGCGCGCGCGGATGGACGTGGAGGACTTCATCGAATACCAGGTCGCGCAGCTCTACCTGGGCAACACGGACTGGCCGGAGAACAACGTGAAGTTCTGGCGGCTGCGCACGAAGAAGCTCGAACCGGACGCGGCCCTGGGACACGACGGCCGTTGGCGCTGGCTCGTGTACGACCTGGACTTCGCCCTGGCCGCCGGCCCGGATCAGGACAGCCTGGGGCGCGTGCTGGACGCCCAATCAGGGGTAGGGGCCTGGTCCACGCTGCTCTTGAGGGGGCTGCTCCAGTCGCCGGAGTTCAAGGCCCGCTTCGTGGAGCGCTTCCTCTGGCACACCGAGCACACCTTCGCCGCGGAGCGGGTGACGGCGGCCTTGGACGCGGCGGCGGAGGCGCTCGCGCTGGAGATGCCCGACCAGGTGGCGCGCTGGAGTCAGCCGGTCTCCGTGGAGGCCTGGCGCGCGAACCTCGAGTCCTTCCGGGAGACGCTGCGTCAGCGGCCGGCGTTCATGCGCCAGCTGCTGGAGCAGCACCTGGGGCCTCAGTAGCCGTAGGAACCGCTGCGCACGTCCACCAGCCGGCCGTCACGGAAGATGGCGACCTGCATGAACCGGTGGGGCCCGAAGTTGTAGGTCCACTCGTCCACGGTCGTGGAGGTCGTGACCTCCGTGGAGGCCTCCCCGTAGCGCGTCTCTCCCCGCGCCCCTTCCTTGACCTTGCGGGTCACGTACTCCGTCTTGCTCTGCTTCGTCACGGGCTGGCCACACTTGGCCAGCGCGTCCGTCTGCGAAGCTCCCTCCGACACGATCTTGTTGTCACAGCGCAGCGCGGACGCGTGGACGAGGGAGGGCAGGGCGAGGCAGGCGACGACGAGCGCGGCGGAAAGGGTGCGCATGGGGACGCTCCGAGGAGTAGGAAAGGCAGGGAACACGGCCTGGACGCGGCGGCCCCGAAGCTATTCAACTTCGAATACCAGGTCGCGCGGCTCTGGACTCAGTAGCCGTAGCCGCCGCTGCGCACGTCCACCAGCAGGCCGTCGCGGAAGATGGCGATCTGCATGAGCCGGTTGGGCCCGAAGTTGTAGGTCCACTCCTCCACGCTGCTCGAGGACGAGACCTCCGTGGAGGAATCCCCGCGGCGCGACCCGTCCCGCCTGCCATCCCGGGACTTGGTGGTCACGCGCTCGCGCTTGGTTTCGGTCGACACGGGCTGGCCGCACTTCGCCACCGCGTCCGCCTGCGAGGCCCCTTCCGACACGAGCTTGTTGCCACACCGCAGCGATGCCGCATGGGCAAGCGAGGGCAGGGCAAGGCAGGCGACGACGAGGGCGGCGGGGAGGGTGCGCATGGGGGACGATCCAAGGAGTAGGAAAAGTCAGGGAACACGGCCTGGACGCGGTGTCCCCGAAACTATTCAGCCCCCCGTGCGCTTTCCGGCCGGGCAGGCGCTACAGGCCGCCCTTCGCCTTGAGGGTCCGCGCCACCTCGTCTGCCATCACCCGGTGGCCCTCCACGGACGGGTGGATGCCGTCCACCTCCAGCCCGTCGATGAAGAGGTCCACGTTGCCCGGCTGCCGCGTCACGGCCTCCAGGTCGATGATCTGCGCGCGCGTGAGGGAGCGCAGCCACGCGTTGAACTCGTGGCGCTGGGCCTTCATCAGCTCGAAGTCCCCGCCGTCCGCGCCCATCTTCTCCTTGGGAAGCAGCGTGCTCACCCACAGCTTGCACATGGGCTGGAGCTGATCCAGCAGCTGCGTCATGCGCTGCTGCAGCTTCGGCATCGTCATGCCCTCCGCGGCCATGTCATTGATGCCCAGGAGGACGATGCAGTCGGTGACGCCCTGCAGGGAGAGCACCTCCTGCGGCAGCTGGAGGTTCGCGTCCCAGAAGCCCTGCCCGGACGCGCCCGAGTTCACCACCGGCACCCCGAGCTGCTTCTCCACCCGGGACGGCCACGCGTTGCGTGTGTCGTTCCAGGAGCCCGTGTAGCCCTCGGTGATGCTGTCTCCAATGGCGACGAAGGCCCGGCCCGGTGCGCCTTCCACGTCCACCGTCGCCACGCCCGTGGCGTACTCCCAGGCCTGGCCGCCGAGCGCGCCCTGCGTCGTCGCGAAGGCGCCGGTCTTCATCCAGCTGTCCGGGAACGCTTGGATGCGGCTCTTGCCCAGCGCGCCCTTCACCTCGAAGGAGATGGCCACCTCGTCGCGGAAGCCCACCGGGAACGCGACCGGATCCGACGTCACCAGCGTGCGCGTGCCCGTGGTGAAGCCCGCGTTGCCGCCGAAGGTGAGGGCCACCGGCGCGGAGGCCAGCGCGCCGTTGGCGCCGGCCTTCGCCACCGTGGCCCGCTGCAGCGTCAGGCTGCCGTCACCGGAGCGGAAGGTGACGCGCACGCGGCTGCCCGCGCGCCCCATGGGCACCTTGATCCGGTACGTGGTGAAGCTCCCCACGGAGACGGATTCGCGCAGCGACTGATGGAAGGCGGGCTGGAAACTCGCGGGCAGGGGCGCCACGGGCGGGGTGGCCTGCACCTGGTGCCCGTCATGAAGCGTCAGCGTGGGGGCGGCCTCCACGGACTCCGTGGCGGCGGGCGCGGTCACCTCCGCGTCCGTGCGGCCCGGCCCGGAGGTCTCCTCCGGCGAGCGGCCGTCATCCATGCCTCCACACCCCACCAGCACGCACAGGGCTCCGAAACACCCCCAGCGCAGCGCCTTCCTCAGACCCATGCCCACGACCTCCCGGCGCAAGACAATGTGCACGATGTGCCCGCGTGGCGACCCGGGGATTCATGGCGCGCGCCAATCGCGGCAGGCCATGAACACCCCCAGTCCGGGCTCGGACGGCGCAGGACTTCCCCCACGCGGTGGCGGGCCGGGCCCCTGGCGGACCCGCGCGCTCGCCACCCCGGGCAGGGACGCTTCCTCCCGTGGGCAATCCGTTGCCTACGGGACGCAGGCCCCCACGTCGCCGTTGTTGTTGTTGATGGCCCGGCAGGTCGCGCCGTTCGCACACCCCGGTGAGCCCGCGGGCATGCGGCACAGCGTCCGGCACGTGCCGCTGCCGCCGGTCGTCACGCAGGTGCTGCCCCGTGAACACTGGTTGCTGAACTCGCACGCGGCGCCTTCCGTCAGCGAACCCTGGCCCGCGCACACCGCGCCGTTGGCGGCCGGGTAGCAGGCCAGCGGGCTCTCGCAGTCCTGCGCGAATGGGTCGCACCGCGCGGACGCGGGGCCGCACACCAGCGGCAGCTCGCGCGTGCCGGACAGCCGCAGCACGGTGTTGCACTCGCCCGTGCCGCAGTCGGACGGCGCGTGGCACAGCTTGCGGCAGAAGAAGCCCGTGCTGCCGTCGTCCTGCGACTCGTCCTTGCAGTACAGGCCCGCCGCGCACGTGTCATACGTCTGGCCCGGAGGCGACTCGGCCAGCGTGCACGGCGCGCCCTCCGTGGCGGTGCCCGCCGCGACGCACTGGCGCGCGGTGGTGCCGCCGTCAGCTCCCACGTAGGTGCACCGCTGTCCGGACGGACAGTCCTGGCGGACCACGTCGCACGCGGCCGCGAAGCACTGGCTGCCCGTGCCGCCATCCGGAAGGTCCGTGTACAGACAGCTCTGGCCCGCGGCGCAGCCCTCCTGCTTCGCCACGTTGCACGCGAAGTCGGAGCCTCCGCCGCCGCCATCACCAGCATCGACAGTCCCGGAATCTCCGGCGTCGGTCCCGGAATCCAGGGTCGTCCCGCCATCCGTTGGCGGGCGGACAGTCTCTCCGTCATCGCAACCCGCCACCCACAGCCCCAACATCAGGGCTCCACCCAACAACACGAGACGTGCACTCATCCGGAAACTCCTGGCGTCGAAGTAGCCTGGGACTTACACGAGCGATTCCGTTGTCCGGGGGCCCTTGAACCGGGCCTGGAAACCAGCCGACACTTCCGGTCCGAGAACCGAGGGGGTCAGGGTGCGCATGAACACGAAGTTGGATGGGCCGGTGGAGCCAGACCCGTACATGAACCGCCGCGCCGAGGAGCGCGTGGCGGCGCGGTTCGAAGTGCGCTTCGAGCAGATGGAGGACGCGGCGCGTGCGCTGCGGGCCTACTCCCTGAATGTGTCCGCCGGCGGTCTGTGCCTGCGCACGCGCAAGTCCTACGACGTGGGCGCGCAGGTGCGGCTGGCCATGGTCATCGACGGGGAGGAGTTCCACCTCACCGGCGTCGTCGCCTGGGTGCGCGACGAGGCGGAGGCCATCGGCGTGCGCTTCATCGACGTGAGCGAAGAGGACCACGAGCGCCTGCGCCGCGTCATCGCGAGCTTCAAGCGCTGAAACGCTTCACTCCGCGAGCGGGCCCGGCCGTGATGCCGGGCTCTCGCGGCACTTCCCGCTACCGCTGGGGCTCGTACTCCGCGTGGCGGAACACCCCGGAGTCCGCTTCCACGTAGCCGCACGCCCGGTAGAAGGCGCGCGTCTCGTCGGTGACGTTGATGGGGGCGATGAGCTGCAACTGCTTCACGCTCAGCACCTTGCCCCGCTGCGCCACCTGCGCGAGCAGCGCGCGGCCCACGCCCCGGCGGCGCCAGCCCTCGGACACCACCAGCTCGTCCACCGTGGCCACGCGCCCGCGCAGCCGCAGCTGCGGCCGGTGGGAGAAGGACACCATGCCCACCGCGCGGTCCTGGGGGTCTCCCGCGACGAAGATTTCAATCTCCGGATGGCTGATGACCCAGTGCACCGTCTGCTGATCGGTGCCCTGGGGGTAGCCCAGCTCGCGCAGCAGCTGGGCCATGACCTCGGCGTCACCGCGACGCGCGCGGCGGATCCGGAAGGCGTTGGCGTCTGGGGCGGGGGTCATGGTGCGCACGATGGGGTGGGACACGGAAGTTGGGATTCTAACGACTGGGCCGCCGGCCTCCAAAGAGGAACGGCGGCCCAGATGTCTTTCTGCGGTGTCGGTGGAACCCGGCCGGCTTATGGCTGCTCGCGGCAGAGGTTGCGCAGGGCGGTGGTGACGTCGTTCTGCTGCGGCACGGACGCCATCTCCAGCGCGTCCGCCAGGCCGATGCCCGGGACGAACTTGCCGGCGACCAGCCGGGGCGGCGCGAGCAGCGAGTAGAACAGCTCCTCCACGGTGCGCCGGACCAGGTGCTCGCCGAAGTTGGTGACCTCCGTGTCCTCGTTGACGAAGAGCACGCGGCCCGTCTTCTGGACGGAGGCCTTGATCATCTCCCAGTCGTACGGCCAGAGCGAGCGCAGGTCGATGACCTCCACGCTCAGGCCTTCCTCCGCCAGCTGGGCGGCGGCCTTGATGCACAGGGGCATGGTGCGGCCGTAGCTGATGACCGTGGCCTGGGTGCCCTCGCGCACGAGCTTGCCCTTGCCAATGGGGATGGCGAACGCCTCCACCAGGGGCCACTGGGGCTTCCACTGCGAGCGGTCACCCAGGGGCGCGTCGATCATCTTCGACAGCGCGCGGTCGTCCTCGGGCTCGCCGGGGATGCGCTCGTCGCCCTTCACGCGCAGCAGCGCCTTGGGCTCCAGGAACATGACGGGGTTGGGGTCCTGGCACGCGGAGATGAGCAGGCCGTACGCGTCCAGCGGCGTGGAGGGCATGACGACCTTCCAGCCGGGGATGTGCGTCATCGTCGCGTCGAAGGAATGCGAGTGGTACAGCGACCCGCGGATGCCGCTGCCCACGGGCGTGCGCACCACCATGGGCACCGACCAGTCACCGTTCGTGGACCAGTGCGTGTTGCCCACGAGCTTGAGCAGGTCGATGGTGTTGTAGATGTAGTCGCAGAACTGGATCTCCGCGACGGGGCGGTGGCCCGCCATCGCCAGGCCCATGGCCGCGCCGATGATGCCGCGCTCGTCCAGGGGGCTGTTCCACGCCGTCTTCAGGCCCTGGGTGCAGGTGAAGACGCCGCCCAGCGGGGCGCCCACGTCCTCGCCGAAGATGTCGGTGACGCCCAGGTTCTCTTCCGCGTAGTGCAGGGCCATGCGGATGGCCTGTGCCATGTTCGCCATGGTTATTTCTTCTCCGCGTAGATGTGTTCCCAGATGGAGTCGCCAGAGGGCTGCGGCTCGTCACGCACGGTGCGCGCCGCGGCGGCCAGCTCCTCCGAGTACCGGTTGCGCGCCTCGTCCATCTGCTCTCGGCTGAGGACGCCTTCCTGCTCCAGCCGCGCCTCGAACAGGCGCAGGCAGTCCTGCTCCTCGTTCACGAAGTTGGCGCCGGACGCGGACGAGTGCCCGTACAGGCGCGACACGCGCGCCTCGATGAAGAAGGGCTTGCGCTCCTTGCGCACGTACTCCATCGCGGCCTGGAGCTCCTGGTAGGCCTCCACCGGATCATTGCCGTTGATGGTCTTCGCCTGGATGTTGAAGGCGCGCGCGCGGTCGCTGATGTTCGTCTCGCCGTGCTGGCCGTCCGAAGTGGTGCTGATGCCCCACTTGTTGTTGGTGACGATGATCAGGATGGGCAGCGGGTTGGCCGGGCGGCTGCTCCAGATGAGGCAGCTGGCGAAATCGCCCTCGGCCGTGCCCGCGTCGCCGCCGGTGACGATGGTGATGCCGTCGCCGCCGTGGCGCTTCTGGGCCATGGCCGTGCCCGGCGCGATGGCGTACTGCACCTCGATGGGGGAGGTGACCGGCGCGATGTTCTTCGAGCGCCGGCTGAAGTGGCCCGCGAAGTTGCGGCCGCCGGAGTAGGGGTCCGTGGCCGTGTTCTTCATCTGCCGCAGCGCCCCGATGGGCTCCTCGCCCATGGCGAGCAGCGTCGCGGACTGGCGGTAGTGCGCGTGCAGGTAGTCGTAGGCCGGGCCCTCGCCGACCTTCATCAGCAGGCCGAGGGGGACGTTGAACGCCTCCTCACCGGGACCGCCGATCCAGAAGTAGCCGTGGCCCTGCTTGTACATCTGGATCAGGCGCTCCTCCAGGACGCGCGCCTTCACCATCAGGTCATGGATGCGGATGAGCTGCTCTCGGGGCAGGGAGAGCGGCGCGGAGTTCTCTTTGATCAACCGGGGCCGAGACACGGGCGGAGGACCTCGAAGGGAAAGAAAGGGACGCCCCTATACTCCGAACGCGGCCTCCCGGCTCAAGGACCCTGATGTCACGGGTGTTCGCCAGCACCTTTCAGCCCCCGGGTGGCGCGTCGCGGCAATGAGCGGAACTCATCCATGCCCCCGTGACGTGCTGCTTCCCGGACGCGTTCGGACGCTCCCGGTCCGGGTTGGTCGCACGGCCGTTGGGGGAGCGGGAGAGGGGGCGACCGCGAGGAATAGCCCGACAGGTGGACTCCTCGCGTCAATCAGGAAGTGAGATAGAGTCCGCGCCGCCCCGACCGCGTTTCCGACGCGGGCTCCCCCAGGTCTGCCTTTGTCCCGTACGAACACGCGCCTCGACCCCGTGCCCGAATCTCCCGATGCGTCCGATGCGGCGCCCGGCACGCCGCCTCCTCCTCCGGAGTACACCGGTACCCATTCCCGGGAGCTCACCGCCCTGCGCGGGGAGAACACGGCCACCCGGCTGACGGGCGCGCTGGGGCTGCCGGCCGCTGAGCCCACGAGCACGGTCATCGCGCCCATGGAGGCCGGCGAGCTGCCCAACGTGGCGGCCATTCGCGGGCTGCGGTTGGATCAGCTGCTGCTGCTCACCACGGGCGCGCTGGTCATCGTGATTGTGGGCCTGCTGGCCGCGCTGTCCGCGAAGACGACGGAGGCGCAGCTCACCGCTGCGTCGGACCGCTTCACGCAACGGCTCCAGTCCCAGGCGCGCGAACTGGGTCAGACGGTGAGCCACACGCTGGCGCTCACCTCCGCCACCAGCCTGCGTGACAACAACTACGCGTTCCTCACGGAAGTGGCGCGCTCCATCATCTCGGACAACCGCAACATCCTGCGCGTGCAGATGTTCGACGCGGACGGGCAGCTCGTCGCGGACAGCGACCCGTCCGCCAAGCTGGGCGAGTCCTCCGCAGGCCGCACCGCGGAGCGCCGCTGGGCCAGCGCCTTCTTCCAGGGCCAGCCCGTCTTCGAGTTCCAGGAGCCGCTCGACTACGGCTCGCAGGCCGGCAAGGGCGTGGTCGTCATCAGCTACTCGCTGGAGGACCTTCAGAAGCAGCTTCATGAATTGGAGGAGACCAACCGCGCCGCGGTGCGCGCCAACACGCTGCGCATCGTGGGGCTGGGCGTGGGCTTCGTTGTATTGGCCGGCGTGCTGGCCGCCTTCCAGAGCCGCCGCATCACCAAGCCGCTGGGCGTGCTCACCCACCGCGTGATGCAGCTGGCCGCCGGTGACCTGGGCGCCCGCGCGGGCACGGCGCCGGGCGCGGGCCGCGAGGTGACGACGCTGGGCGTGGTGTTCAACCACATGGCGGAGCGCATCAAGGTCCTGCTGGAGGACGTGCGCGCCAAGGCGCAGCTGGAGCGCGAGGTGTCGCTCGCGCGCACGGTGCAGGAGACGCTCCTGCCGGGCCGCGAGGCCGTGACGGTGGGCCCGCTGCGGCTCGCCGGACTGGTGGTGCCCGCGGACGCGTGCGGCGGCGACTGGTGGTTCCGCGCCGCGCTGGATGACAGGCGCGTGGTGATTGGCATCGGAGACGTGACGGGCCACGGTCTGTCCACGTCGCTGGTCGCCACCAGCGCCACCAGCGGCTTCGCCTCCGCCATGACGCTGCGCGAGCCGTCGCAGGTGCACGCGCAGATGCTGATCACCGCGCTCAACGTGACGCTGGCCAACGTGGGCCGCGGCGAGCACCAGATGTCCAGCGCGCTCGCGGTCATCGACGTGTACAGCGGCAGCATCGACTACGCGGCGGGCGCCCACCCGGCGGCGGCCATCTACAACCGGAACACGCGGCAGATCGCGTCGCTGCCGGCGCGCGGTCCGCTGCTGGGCGCGAACGTGGCGTCGCAGTTCACGTCGCGCCAGGCGCAGCTGAGCCCCGGCGACATCATCGTCTGGTACACGGACGGCCTCACCGAGGCGCGCGACGGCGCCAACCGGCTCTACGGCACGCAGCGGCTGGCCGCCGCGCTCCAGGCCCACGCCCACCTCCCCGCCGATGCTCTTCGCGACGCGCTCCTCGCGGACGTGCGCGCGTACAGCGCCGGCCAGCCCCAGCGCGACGACATCACCGTCATCGTCGCCGAATTCAGCCCCGCCCCCTCGCCGTGACGAACCGCATGCGCCCATTCCTCCGTTCCCCGCGCCGCGTCTCCAGCGCGCTCGCCTTGATGGCCACCCTGGCTGGCCCGCCGACGGCGCTCGCCCAGTTCCGCCCGCCGCCCGCCACCGAGGCGCAGCGCATGACGGAGCAGGGTGAGCAGGCCCTCGTGTCCGCCAACGCCGCTGCCTCCAAGGGCGACAAGAAGGAGGCCGAGGAGAAGTTCAAGAAGGCGCTCCAGCTCTTCGAACAGGCGCTCGCGCAGGAGCCGCAGTCCGTGTTCGCCGCCGCGGGCCTGGGCAGCGCCGCCAACGCGCTCCAGGACTTCCAGCGCACGGCCACGCGCCTTGCGCCGGTGTTCGCGCAGAACCCGCAGGACTTGTCGCTCGCGTACCCGCTGGGCACCGCGTACTTCAAGCTGCGCCGCTTCCAGGAGGCGGTGCCGGTGCTGGAGCAGGTGGCCGCCGCGGATCAGCCGGACCACCTCATCGTCCACTACTACCTGGCCAGCTACTACCTGTACGCCCAGGACGGGAACCGCGCCGTGACGCGGCTGCAGCGCTACCTGGTGCTGCGCCCGGAGAAGCTCGCGGGCAACGACTTCCAGATCCACGAGCTGCTGGGCAAGGCGCACCTCCTCCGCCGGGACGCGGGTGCCGCGCGCGCCTCGTTCGAGAAGGCGCAGGCCGGCAGGGCCGAGTCCGCGACAGCGCAGATCGGCCTCGCGGCCGTGCTGGAGATGGAAGGCCACGTGCAGGAGTCCCGCGCGCTCCTGGAGCGGCTGGTGACGAAGTTCCCGCAGGTGGCGGAGCCGAAGGAGCGCCTCGCGCGCCTGTACCTCGCCGCGGGCGACGTGCCGCGCGCGGACCTCCAGGCCACCGCCCTGATGAAGCTGGGCTCCACGCCCGCCGCGCATCTGCTCCTGGGTGACGTGCGGCTCGCGCAGAAGCAGCCCGCGCAGGCGGAAGCGGAGTTCCGCAAGGTGCTGGAGCTGCAGCCGGGCCTGCTCCTCGGGCAGATCGCCGTGGGCAAGGCGCTCCAGGCGCAGGCGCGCCACGAGGAGGCCATCCAGTTCCTGGAGTCCGCCGTGAAGTCGGGCGGCGGCAGCCTGGAGCTGTGGGCGACGCTGGGCTCCGTCAACCGCCGCGCCGGCCGCTACCAGCGCGCGGTGGAGGTGCACCGGCGCGTGGTGGAGATGGCCCCGCGTCAGGCGCTGGGCCACATGCTGCTGGGCGCGGATCACTTCGCCACCGGCCAGTGGGATCAGGCCATCGAGGACTACGGCAGCGCGCTCCAGGTCGAACCCGGCCACCCCGGCGCGAAGCAGTGGCTGGCCCGGGCCCTGGCCCACCGCGCGAGAGATCGCGCCGGCACCCAGCGCCTGGAAGACGCCGTGCGCGACCTGCGCCGCGCGTATGACCTGGACCGCTCCGTGCCCATGGCCCGCCGGCTGGGCGCGGCGCTGCTGGACAGCCACCAGTTCGCGGAGGCCCGCAAGGTGCTGGAGGGCGCGGTGACGTTGCCCGGCGCGACCTGGCGCGAGCACCTGCTCCTGGGCTACGCCCGGCTGGGCGGTGGCGACGCGCAGGCCGCGCTCGCCGCGTTCACCCAGTCCGGTGAGGCCACGCAGGAGCCGGATCAGCGCGCGGAGGCGTCCGCGGGCGCCGCGCTCGCGGAGGTGGAGCTGGGCCAGGTGGACGCCGCCGTGCAGCGGCTGACGGACGCGGGGCCCTCCAAGACGGCCGCGAAGGTGGCGGAGGCGAACCTGCCCCGCGTGCTGGTGCGCCGGGCCCTGGCGAAGCTGGAGGCGGGCGACGCGGCCGCGGCGAACCGGGACCTGGACGCGGTGGACCGCCTGGGCACCGGCAAGCGCGCGGACCTGGTGAAGCTGGCCACCTTCGCCCGGGCGCTCACGCGCGCGGAGGAAGGGAAGTTCGCGGAGGCCACCGCGGGCCTCAAGCGCTCCCTCACGCCCACGCCGGAATGGGCGTGGCCCAACACGCGCACGCTCGCGGACGCGTGGGTGCTCTACCGCCAGGGCAAGGTGGCGCCCTCGCGCAAGCTGCTCACCACCGCCCAGAAGAAGCCCATGCCCGGGCAGCCGAAGTGGATGGGCAACCTCACCGGCGCGCTGCTGCGGCGCGAGGCGGCGCTCGCGTACGCCTCCGGCAACATGAAGGCGTCGCAGAAGGCGCTGAAGGCCGCGCTCGCCGCGACGCCCGACGACGCGCTGGTGCAGCACAACCTGGCGTGCGTGGACTGGCGCCAGGGCGACAGCGCTTCGGCGCTCGCGACGTGGAAGCGCCTGGAGACCGCCGTGCCTGTCGCGTCGCTCAACCTGGGCATCGACGCGCAGGAGCGCCGGCATGAACCCGCCGAGGCCGTGGACGCCTGGCGCCGCTACCTGGCCTCCGGCGCGGCCCCCCGCGCCGCCCAGGTGCGGGAATGGAAGGACCGCCTGCAGGGCCTCTATGGACTGGGTGACGCGCAGGGCGTCACGCCGGCCAATGGGGTCGCGGAGGAGACGCCGTGAAGACGCCATCCCTTGTCGCGCGGGGGAGCCTCCTGCTCGCCGCCGTGCTGTTCGCCGTTTCCGTTGCCAGCCCCGCGTCCGCCGCGCCGAAGAAGGCCACGCTGGGCGTGTTCCTCGCCACCACGCTGTCGGACGGCCAGGAGCGCTTCCAGTACGCGGAGGCGCTCGCCCAGAAGCTGGAGGCCAGCCTGGGCCGCCCCGTCGGCGCCAAGAGCTTCGGCCGCTACGAGGACTTCTCCAAGGCGGTGGGGGAGGGGCAGATCGACTTCGCCGTGGTGGACGGCTGGGCCGCGGTGCAGTTGGGCTCCAAGGCGGAGCCGGTGGCGTACGCGCCGCGCGCCGGTGAGACGCAGCAGCGCTGGGCCATCATCTCCCTCCAGAAGGGCACCGTGAAGGACCTCGCCGGCAAGCGCATGGCGCTGGTCAAGGGCGCGGGCTCCGCGGACCCCAAGTTCGTCTCCCACGTCGTCCTGGGCGGCGACCTGGATGCCCAGAAGCACTTCAAGCTGGTGCCGGTGCCCAACGTGGAGTCGGCGGTGAAGATGCTGGAGGCCAAGGGCGCGGAGGCCGCGCTCGTGCCGGTGGCGCACGTGCCCAGGGACATGCGGGTGCTCTTCAAGAGCAGCCGGGTGCCGGGCGCCGTGCTGGTGGACCTGAAGGGCGGGGGAGACGCGCTGTCCCAGTCCTTGTCCTCCGTGGGTGCGGTCGCCCCGTTCGACGCCTTCGCCCGCATCCAGGGCCGCGAGTTCGAGGACTTCCGCAAGCTCGTCACCCAGGGCCCCCCGCGCCGCCAGCCCGTCCTCGCGGACGCCCCCGACCTGCGGGTGGAGACGCCCGTGCTCGTCCAATCCGAGTCGCTGGGTCCTGCCCTGCCGCCATTCGCGGACGACCTGGCCGTCTCCGCCGAACAGCCGGATGACTGATTGCGGCGTGGGCTGATCCGCGCACGGCGCTCCCGCCGCCGTGCGCGTGTTTCACCGGTATCGACAGCCATGACTTGGCCTAAGGCGAGTTATTGCGGTAATTTGAGAAGTCGAGCGGAACGCCACCGTTCAGGGGTGGAAACTCGTCCCTGAGAACGATTGCCAGTCGCACCGGCACTGGTTCCTGGCGCAAGCACCACGGACATCCCTGCTTCCCCTCGTGGAATTGAGAACGATGGACTCGACTGAGTACGGTGGATCGCGCACCAACGCGGTGAAGGGGTTCGCAGGTCGGCTGGGCGCGCGCGCGTGCCTGACCCTGGTGATCTGCGCGCTGTCCCTCTTCACGGTGGAGACGGCCCAGGCCCAGGAGGCCCAGGAGCCCGCTCCCAAGACGCGGACCAAGACCCCCCGCAAGCGCGCGGCCACCCCGCCGGGCGCCAAAGCGGCCACTCCGGGCGCCAAGGCCACGACGCCGGGTGCGAAGCCTCCGCGCACGGCGAAGACGCGCCGGGGCGCGAAGACGCCGCCCCCGCCGGTGGACGTGGAGCCCATTCCCGGGGACGAGCCCGCTCCGCAGCCGCCGGCGCTCGCCACCGAGCCGCCTCCCGCGCCTCCCGCCCCCATGGCCGGCCCCGGTCCGTCCGTGGCGGATCCGCTGCCCGTGGCCTCGCCCGCCTCGCCGTCGCCGTATGACGGGCCGCTGATGTCGGACATCCCGTCCAACCCGCCGCCCGCTCCGGCGCTGGGGACCGGAGCCGTGCTGCCGTCGTCGCAGCCGCGCATGGCGGACAACGTCCCGGACCGCGCGCCCTTCACGGAGCCCATCTCCGACCGCGCGCTGCCGCCGCCCTCCAGCCTCTCCGGCCTGGACGGCCCGGACCTGGGCGGTGGCGACGACCTGGAGCAGAACATCAACATGGCGCTGAGCGAGGCCGTCGTCACCACGGCGTCCAAGCGCAGCCAGCGCATCTCCGACGTGCCCCTCACGGTGTCCTGGATTCCCGCGGAGGAGCTGGAAGGCACTGGCCAGTTCTCGCTCTGCGAGGCCATCCAGTACTTCCCCGGCATGGAGTGCCGCCGGGGCTCCATGCGCAAGGCGGCGGTGAGCGCGCGCGGCCTGGGCTCCAACTACCTGTCCAACCGCCTCCTGCTCCTCAAGGACGGCCGTCCGCTGACGGACCCCTGGACGGGCCAGTTCTACGCGGATGAGACGACGCCGCTCACCAACCTGAAGCAGGTGGAAGTCATCCGCGGCCCGGGCTCCTCGCTCTACGGCTCCAACGCCTTCAGCGGCGTCATCAACATCATCGAGCGCCAGCCCGCGGACCTCATCGCCAAGGGCCAGAACGTGGGCGCCGACGCGCGCATCCTCGCGGGCCAGGACAAGACCTGGCGCCTGCAGACCAACGTCGCCGGCCGCGGCGGCCCGGTGGAGGCGCTGCTCGGCTACTACGGCTTCGGCTCGGACGGCCCGCAGCTCTTCAACAACCCGCAGCTGAACCAGACGGACACCAACGAGGACTCGCTGGTCCACCAGGTGAACGGCAAGGTCCGCGTGGGCCCCCTCGCGCTGGACGCGGACTTCACGGACGGCAACATCGGCCGGCCCGGCGGTCAGAACATCTCCACCGTGGGCAACTGCGGCCGCTGCCACTACACCGCGCAGGACAACGAGCACGTCCAGAACCTGAACGCCGCCCTGCAGCTGGATCAGCAGGTGACGGACAACGTGCGCGTGTTCGCCCAGGCCTACACCTTCTTCAAGCGCCGCAACGTGACGCTGGAGAACGAAATCACCGGCGCCCTGGAGGACACGCTGGGCAAGCGCAGCCGCATCGGCGGTGAGGCGCGCGCGCTGTTCTCCCTGGAAAAGCTCTCCGTCACCGTCGGCGGCGACGTGAAGGCCGACCAGGTGAACAACCAGAACATCCTGCCCGGCCTGACCCTGGACGACACGCAGCAGACCATCCTGGGCGGCTTCGTGGACGCGGAGTACCGCATCACGGACCGGCTGGTGGTGGGCGCGGGCGCCCGCTACGACAACTACCAGATCCCTTCCAAGGTCTGGGAGGCGAAGACGGATCAGATCTCCCCGCGCGCCAGCGTCGTGTTCCACGCCATCCCGGAGCTGCTCACGCTGCGCACCAACTACGGCCGCGCCTTCCGCGCGCCCACGCTGGCGGAGCTGGCCATCAACCAGCAGATGTACGCCGCGACGCTGCTGGGCAACCCGTCCCTGCGCGCGGAGACGCTGGACACGGTGGAGGCGGCGGTGGACTTCTGGCCGCTGGACCGCAGGGTGCGCCTGACGGGCACGGGCTTCTACAACCGCGCCCGCAACTTCATCAATCAGGAGCTCCTCTTCGGCTCCACGTCCCAGTTCAAGAACCTGGGTGACGCGCGCGTGGCGGGCTTCGAGGCCGAAGCGGCGGCGCAGGTGCCGTCCATCAACTCGTCCTTCGACGTGGCCTACCAGTTCCTGGACGCCCAGGCGCTGCCGGTGGGCGGAGGGGCCGGCTACCCGCTGGACTACGCGCCCACCCACCGCGTCTACCTGCGCGGCCGCACCAACATCGGCAAGTTCGCCTTCGTGGAGCTCTACGGCCTGTTCGTGGGCGCCCGGTATGATCCGGGCTTCGTGGTGGATGAAAACGCCGGCACCACCACCCGCGTGAAGCTGCCCAGCTACATCACCGCGACCGCGCGTGTGGGCTTCAACGTCCACGAGCGCGTGGCGGTGTCGCTGTTGGGGACCAACCTCTTCAACGCGAAGTACGAGGAGTCCCACGGCTTCCCCGCTCCGCCGCTGGGCGTCTTCACCGAAGTCCGGCTCCATTATTAGGGCCCTGTTTGGATACCGTTGCCGCCGTGAAGGATGCTCCCCTGAAGTTGACGCCGGACACGACGCTCACGCCGGAGGCGCTGGAGAAGGCCTCCGGAGTGCTGGCCCGGGACGGCCTGCTGTTGGGGCGCGGTGACGACGCGGCGCCGCAGCTGGTGCTGTTCGACGGGCGGTTCACCCCCGCCCACGCCGCGCTCCTGGAACGCCGTCCCCCGGCGCTGCTGCTGGCCACCCGCGAGGGCGGCCAGCCGTCCGCCTGGGAGGCGCGGCTGCTGAGCGCGCTCCTGCGCGGCGAGCCCATGATTCCCAAGGAGGCCGCCACGTCCGTGGCGTGGCTGGGCAGCGTGGCGGAGGTGACGGCCGTGGGCGAGCGCGCGGCCGAGGCCGTCCTCCAGGCCGGCGGCTCCAAGGGCGCGGCCAGCCGGGTGGCGGATGTCGTCCATGAGATTGGTGTGAATGCCCTGCTCGACGCGCCAGTGGACGGGAGCGGCGAGCCGAAGTACGCCCACCGGCGCGGCCAGGTGCAGTCGGTGGCGGACGATGATCGCTGCCTGCTGTCCTGGGCGGTGGCGGACGGCCGGGCGTGGCTGGAGGCGACGGACCGCTTCGGCCGCCTGTCGGTGTCACCGTTGGTGCGGGTGGTGAAGGCGTGGGGTGAGAAGGCGCAGGTGGATGCTTCCGGTGGTGGCGCGGGCCTGGGTCTGCGGCGCATCCTGGAGCACAGCGACGTGGTGGCGGTGCGGGTGACTCCGGGAAAGCGCACGCAGTTCGCCTGCGGGGTGGACCTGGGCGACGCTCGCCGCCGGGCCGCGCAGCCCAAGTCGCTGCTGTTCAGTCTGGAACGAGGGTAGGCGGGTGGAGAGCCAAACTTCCAATGCCAGCATCACCTCCCTGCGCGTGGGCAGTCTGACCCACGTGCGCGTGGCCGGGGTGATCGACGAAACCTTTCCCCTCTCGCCGGCGTCCAAGGGCATCCAGGGACTGGTGGTGGTGGACCTGGGCCTGGTGGAGCGCATCAGCTCCTTCGGCGTGCGCCGGTGGATTGAGTTCGCCGGCCACCCGCCGCAGGGCGTGTCGGGGCTGTACGTCGTCAACGCGCCGCCGGTGGTGGTGGATCAGCTCAACATGGTGGAGGGCTTCGCGGGTGTCGCGCGCGTGCTCTCGCTGCTGGCGCCGTACGCGTGCCGCTTCTGCAAGGAGGACCGGCTGCGGCTGGTCCGCCTGGTGGAGGAGGCGAAGGTGCTGGAGCAGGGCGGGGCCCCGCCGCACCCGTGTCCGGTGTGCGCCCAGCCGCTGGAGTTCGCGGACGAGCCCACGGAGTTCTTCGACTTCGCGCGCCGCCAGCAGTTCTCCGCGGTGGATCCGGCGGTGCTGCGCTACCTGCGCTCCGGCATCCCGTCGGAGCCGTCCGAGCTCTCGTCGCACCTGAAGATCGTCCAGGACGACATCACCTTCATCACCCTGGCCAGCACGCTCAAGGGCGACCTCAACGTGCGCCGGCTGGCGTCCGGCCTGGAGGGGCGCGTCGCGTTCGACTGCTGCCACGTGAGCGTGGTGGAGCCAGAGGCGCTGCCGCGCATCGAACAGGTGCTGGAGGTGGCGTCGCAGGGCGCCCAGGTGGTGCTCTGCCGCGTGCCGCCGCCGCTGTTGGCCGTGCTGGCGAAGTCCACCAAGACGCTGCCCGCGAAGCTGGCCACGCTGTGGCTGCCGTGCGACTGCCGCAACTGCGGCCAGGTCACCCACCAGCGCATCCAGACCTCCGAGTACCTGGAGGTGCTGCGCGCCAAGGGCACCATGGAGCGCGTGTGCCCCGTGTGCGGCGGCAGCTCCCGGGCTCCGGCGCTCGCGCAGTTCCAGGGGCTGCTCGCGCGCACGCCGCTCACCGACAAGCCGCAGGAAGACATCGAAGCGCTGGAGCAGCGCGCGCTCAGCCAGTACCTCTTCGGCTCCACCAACCAGGACCCCAGCGCCCGGGGCTCGTCAGCCACGGACACGCACACCAGCGGCGCGCGGTTGCAGATCATCCGCCGGCTGGGGCAGGGCGGCATGGCGGAGGTCTTCCTCGCCAAGCAGCAGGGCGTGAAGGGCTTCGAGAAGTTCGTGGTGATGAAGAAGATTCTCGCGCAGTTCGCTGAGAATCCTGAGTTCGTCGACATGCTCTTCGCGGAGGCCCGCGCCAACGCGCGCCTCACGCACCCCAACGTCGTGCAGACCTTCGACGTGGGCGTGACGGACGGCGTGGCGTACATCCTGATGGAGTACGTGCGCGGTCCGGACCTGAAGCGCCTGCTCACGGAGCTGCGCCGCAAGGGCATGGCGCTGCCGCTGGAGCACGCGCTGCGCATCGTGGCGGAGGTAGCCGCGGGCCTGCACTACGCGCACAGCTACGTGGACCCTTCCGGCACGGCGCACCCGGTGGTGCACCGCGACGTCAGCCCCCACAACGTGCTGGTGTCGCTGGACGGCGCCATCAAGCTGTCGGACTTCGGCATCGCCAAGGTGCAGGGCGAGGAGCACACGCAGGCGGGCGTCATCAAGGGGAAGATTTCGTACCTCTCCCCGGAGGCCGCCAGCGGCCGCCCGCTGGACTGGCGCAACGACGTGTTCGCGCTGGGCGTGGTGCTCTTCGAACTGCTCACCGGCCAGCTGCCGTTCCGCCGGGACCATGACGCGGCCACGCTCGCGGCCATCGTGCGCGAGCCCGCGCCGGTGCCCTCTCAGCTGCGGCCCCACATCCCGCAGGACGTGTCGGACCTGATCCTCCGCGCGCTGGTGAAGGACCCGGCGCGGCGCACGCCCTCCGCGGCGGCGATGCGCGAGGAGATCGAAGCCGTCATCGCGCACCACCGGCTGTCCTCGTCGCCCGCGTCGGTGGCGCAGTTCTTCAAGGAGGCGCTGGGCGACCGGCTCTCCGAGTACGCGCCGTCGTCCATCGCCGGGTCGGGGACGGGCTCCAACCCCCGGGCGCTGATGCCGGGCACGGGCTCGCACTCGCGCAACGTGGGCACGGGCTCGGGCAGCGACATGCGGGCCCCGTCGGACCTGTCCCGGCCGCCCGTGCGTGGCGGTTCCGGCAGCATGCCCCGGATGGAGCCGCCCCCGGTGGCCTCCCCGCCGGAGCCCGCCGAGCGCGGCACCGAGGTCGTCTCCGTCAACGGGCCCCCGGTGGCCGCCGCGCCTCCGGTGGCACCGCCCGTGGCCGCCGCGCCCCGTCCGTCGCGCCCGGCCGTGGCGCCGCCCACGTCACCGCTGCCGCCGCCCACCGCGGTGCGCCCCGCGGCGTCCGCCAACGTGCCCACGCGCGTGGGCCCCCCGCCGCAGGCGCCCGCGCGTCCGTCGGTGTCGGTGCCCTCCGTCGCCCCCCTGTCCGCGGCTCAGC